>CAYJWA010000010.1:0-20169 GCA_964373775.1 uncultured Candidatus Saccharibacteria bacterium
GGATATTGCCGAGTTTCTGCCGGAGCAGATTTTTCAGTCCGGCGCATTGGAACTCCGGGATGTGATTGCGCCTGCGGCGCTAGAGGTGAGCCCAAAGTCCCTGAACCTCTCCGGCAAGATTACGCGCACCTTTTTCGTGATTTCCTATCCGCGCTACCTCACCGAAGGGTGGTTTGCGCCCGTGATTAACCTGGACAAGGTCTTTGACATCTCTATCTTCATCCATCCCGTGGACACCGCCAAAGTACTCCGCCAATTTCAGAAAAAAGTCGCAGAAGTGCAGAGCCAGATGCACGAGCGGCAAGAGAAGGGCATGGTGCGTTCCCCGGAACTTGACACGGCATTTCAGGACTTGGAGAAACTGCGCGATGACTTGATGCAGGCAAATGAAAAACTCTTTGATGTGGGGCTCTACCTCACGATTTACGCGGACTCAGAAGGAGAACTAGAGAAAGTGGAGACCGAGATTCGCGGCGTGCTTGAGGCAAAACTCGTTCTCATGAAGCCCGCGCTCTTTCAGCAGGAAGCAGGGTTCCGGAGCACTTCGCCATTGGGAAATGACGAGCTCATGGTTCACACCAAACTCAACTCCTCGCCTCTCTCCAGCGTCTTTCCTTTCATCTCATTTGACCTCACTTCCAATAAGGGGATTCTCTACGGCATTAATCGGCACAATGCCTCGCTCATTCTCTTTGACCGCTTCTCTCTGGAGAACTATAACTCAGTTGTCTTCGCCAAAAGTGGCGCGGGCAAGTCCTTTCTCATGAAGTTGGAGATTCTGCGCTCGCTCATGTTCGGCACGGATGTGATTGTGATTGACCCGGAGCGCGAGTATGAGCCGCTCGCCGAGGCAGCCGGAGGAAAGTATTTCAACCTCTCGCTCACGGGCGAGCACCATGTGAACCCCTTTGACCTGCCGACTCCGCGCGAGGACGAATCCCCGGCAGATGTGCTCCGCTCCCACATCATCAATCTCGTGGGTCTCTTCCGCTTGATGTTCGGAGGACTCACGCCGGAGGAAGACGCGATTATTGACCGCGCCATTACCGAAGTGTACGCGCTCAAAGACATTACGCCGGACTCTAACTTTGCACAGATTGAACCGCCGCTTCTCTCTGACTTTGAACTCGTGCTCGCAGGTATGCAGGGCGCGGAAACCTTGGTGACGCGACTTTCCAAATACACCAAAGGAAGCTGGGCCGGCTTTATCAATCAGCCCTCCAATGTTGATATAAACGCCAACTTCATCGTGTTTTCGCTCCGCGACATGGAAGAGGAACTCAAGCCCATTGCGATGTATATTGTGACGCACTACATCTGGAACGCGATTCGCAAAGAACTGAAGAAACGGCTGATGGTGATTGACGAGGCGTGGTGGATGATGAAGAGCGAAGACACCGCCTCGTTTCTCCTCGGACTTGCGAAACGCGGGCGCAAATACTTTCTCGGACTTGCCACCATTACCCAGGATGTGGACGACTTTCTGAAATCCCCCTACGGGCTCCCGATTGTGACAAACTCCTCCATGCAGATGCTCATGAAGCAGTCCCCGACCGTCATTGACAAATTGCAGCAGATTTTTGGCCTCACAGACGAAGAAAAATACCTGCTCATAGAATCAGATGTGGGCGAGGGAATCTTCTTTGTGGGATTAAAGCATGTGGCGATTAAAGTGATTGCCTCATACACCGAGGAGCAGATTATCACCTCTGACCCGTCGCAACTCTTGGCCATCAAAGCGGCAAAAGCGGAACATGCCGCCGCCCAATAACAGATACCAATATACTAATGGGTACCAATATACCAATAGATACCAATCAAAAAAGAGCGAGGTATATTCGTATCTATTGGTAAGATTAGTATCATTCGTATATTGGTATGTTTACCTACTGCCGTGTCTTCCCAAACCCCGCAGCAAAAAAAACCTCATACCATCCCGACCATAACCGCGGTGCGTATGGTCGCGGTTGCTTCGTTGTACGACCTATTACAAGTCGGAGTAAATGCGCTCCAGGGATTGAACGCAATTCTTCCCGGGCTCGGGGTCTTTCTGGTGTATGCATTCGGCATACCGCTCACCATCTTGGCGTGGCTCACTTTCTATGTCTGGTTCAAGCTGCACTGGGTAAGCTTTATGCAGCCGAAGCGGTTCGCGATTATGGGGCTTGCAGGCCTCGCTGACACCATTGTGAGCGCACTGCCGGCGTGGATTGCCGCGGTTGTGCTCCTTGTCCTAACCACCCGCGCCGAGGAATTGCTTGAGAAAATCCCGGGCGGGAGCAAAGTTGCCGGAGTCATAAACGCAGCAGGAGGGAAACCGGGCGCGGCCCTAGGCGGAAAAGGAGTCGGCACGCCACCGCGCATTCCGCAGACACAGGGCGGCGCAAAGCCGCCGCCGCTTCCGCAGTCTGCCGGAGCGCCGCGGCGCATCTCGGATGTCCGTCCAAACGCGGGGGCAAACCGTAACGCGCCGACTTCGCGCCCATCTGCTACGCCGCCTCCGCTACCGAAACAACAAAGTCAGTATATTAAAGATTGGGAGGAAGCAACAAAACGATTCAATGATATGGAGACCAGACAACTTATTGAAAAAAGTTACAAAGGAGGGATGGAAAAATACAAGCAAGATGAAGCCAAACAAACAGCAGACTGGGAAAGAGCAGAAGCGGCGGGAAAAAAATTCCGAGAGTCAACCAAAAGATACGACGCATTATTTAACCAACAGAACACTCCATCTCCAATGCCGACGCCCAAAACGCCGCCGCAACAAAACCGCCAGCCCCAGAAGTAACCGTTTATTGTCCGAGGCATGACGCCCGAACGCGGGCAGAGGCACAATCATTCGCCGCGTAACGCGGGCGCGCACCGTCACGGCTCTCTGATGTCCACTCTCCAAATATAGCGCCCCGTGCGCATTGACGGAACCAAAGGAGTACGCTAGAATGTACACCTATGAACACGGTATTGCCAATCTCAAAAGTTCGCAAGGATATTTTCAACGTTACCGACGCGGCGCGCGACGGAGCGTATGTAACCATTACTGAACATGGGGAGGCAAAAGCCGTGCTTATGTCCGCGGAGGAATTTGACTTGTGGAGGGAAACGGTTAAAGTGATGCGGGAGTTTCCTAATGTCGCGCGAGACCTCGGTGCCGCGAAACAAGCGATAAAAAGCGGCGCCTATAGGGATTATCCAATCTTTGTCCCCCATGGCATACCTCGTCCGTCTCGCGGCGCGCGCGGAAAAGGAACTCGCTAAACTGTCGCGCGAGATTCGTAAACGAGCAGAGGCATCTCTCGCAGCTCTTGGCGAGAATGCGCTCCTCGGCAAACCCCTCAAAGGCGCTCTTTCCGGCGCATACTCGGTATATGTATGGCCGTACCGAATCGTCTATGCTCCCTTCCGCAAAGAGAAAACGATTATCGTCTTACGCATACGGCACCGAAAAGACGCGTACCAGTGAGTCCTGTGCACAGCACAAACGCCAACTGGTGTATAATGTCTGCATGAAACAGAAGCTGTTTTTTCTTCTCTTTTTCTTATCTGCCTTTCCGCTTGCATCTTCTGCCCAATTCGGGGTCGGTGGAGCGGACGCGCTCACCCTCACCATCACTCCGGAACGCCCCGGCGCGCATACGCGCGTGGAAGCGTCTCTGGAAAGTTTTGTCGCTGACCTTACCCGTTCCTTCATCCGCTGGAGCGTGAACGGAAAAGTTATCAAGGAAGGCGACGGGGAAGTGAGCGCGGACTTTGAGACCGGCTCGTTCGGGGAGACCACGCGGCTCTCGGTCTCGGCGCTCACCTTTGACGGACAAGTGCTCTCCAAAACCCTCACGCTCCGCCCGGCAGAAGTAACGCTTGTCTGGCAGGCAAACTCATACACCCCGCCATTTTACAAAGGCAAAGCCCTTTTCCCTTTGCAGGGAGTCGGAACCGTGATTGCAATTCCCGCATTCCCCGACGGAGAGGGGGGATTTATGAACCCCAAGGAATTGATTTACACCTGGAGCGAGGGAGGAAATGTAACGAGCGACGGCTCGGGTTTCGGCAAAGACGCGTTTGCCGTGATTGGAAGAATACCGATTCGGCCGCTCGTGATTGGCGTTGATGTTGCGACCCGAGACAGCTCCCTCAATGGCCGCGGAGAAATCACCATTGAAGCGATTCAGCCCGTCCTGCGGTTCTACGAAGACCACCCGCTCTACGGGCTCCGGTTTGAACGCGCTCTCAACGGTTCGTTCGCTCTTTCGGGAAAGGAGATAAAGGTCAGCGCAGTGCCGTACTACTTTGAAGCAAGCCGGCGCAGCGCGCCCGCGATTTCGTATGATTGGTCGCTCAATGGCGCGGCGCTCGCGCGCGAACGCTCACCCGCTGTCACGCTCCGGCGCATTTCAGACGAAAGCGGACTCTCGCGGCTCTCGCTCCAAGCCCAGCACGGGGATAAACTGTTTCAGGGAAGCGAGACAGCGGTGACGATAGAAATGCGGGAGAAATTATTTGAGGCACCAAATTAACAGGTGCCGGTTTGACCTAGTTAACCATAATAAAATTGCTCTAATTAACCTAATTATTCTAATTGACCTAATGAATGTCCAATGCACCAATGTCCAAATTGGGAATTATTCAACTGGGGTTTTCTTAGAATAATTAGAATAATTTGCAGCGGTTATGTCTCACACCAAACAACTCTCTCTCGTCCTCCTCACGGCGGTACTCCTGTGGTTCGCGCCCCCTCTGCTTGTCTTTGCGCAGGACTATATTCCCCTTGCGCCGATTGAGGCGCCGGGAACGGCTGAAAAATTTACGGGCTGCAGCGGAGAAGAGATAAGCGGCGTTTGGAACAAAAACACCGGGACATGGACCACGCCGCCGAGTTGCCTCCCCAAGTACCTCACCACGGTCTACAATATGGGCATTGCGCTCGCGGGTCTCTTTCTTGTCTTTGCGATTGTGCGCGGGGGATTCACGCTTATGTTCACGGATTCGGTTCTCGGCAAGCTGGAGGGAAAGAAGATAATTCTGCAGGCAATGGGCGGGGCCGTGATTGTCTTCGCCTCGTACCTCTTTCTGAACACGATTAACCCCCAGCTCGCGGGAGACCTCAACCTCTCGCTTAAGTTCCCGCGGGTGGTGATAAAAAAGTTTGAGTCAAAGCTGAAACCCGTGGACAGGCAGGAGCTGTTACGGTTGGCTCTCAGCAAAAAAGAAATGGGCGCTGTGGCAGACGCCCAACAATGGACACAGGAGGCCGAAGAGTGGGATAAAGAGGCGGACAAACTTCCAGACAGCGATCCGAATAAGAGTGTATTCCGTGAAAGAGCGCGAAATCTGCGCGCCGATGCGGCAACGGTGCTGGTCGTTAAGAAAGGAGATGTGTTCGGGGAGAATGCAAAAACCGCGGCGCAGAACGCTAACCCGAGACCGAACGGGGCGCCGGATGTGAACATAGAATACGCCCGAGAACAACTGAGCAAGATGGACACAGAGTACCAGGGGGATGCGATTCGCCCCGGCATCCCGAAAATAATAGAACACGGAAACCTTGAACAAGGGCTTTCGCTGTATGGGAAGTGGAACACCGACTACAATGCGGCGGAACGGGCCATTGCCGAGAGCTATATCAACAAAAATTACACTGTGGCGGAACGGGTCATTGCCGCCAGCGATATCAACAACAATCTGGTGAATGGAGCGAATCTCGCCGCCGGGAAGATAGAGGGGCACGCGATACAGCTTTTGGAAAATCTGACACAATATAAAACAGATGCGCCATCCGACAAGAAACCACTGGTGCAAGCTGCCATAGACAACCTCAAGCGAAGCACCTGCAATACTTTGCAGTCTCTGAAAGACAGCTGTAAGGATAAAAACCTGAGTTGCCGTACCCGTACCAGCGCATCTGAATTATCGTGCACCCCGAGAGAGTAGGAGCGGCGCTTGGGGTGTAGTATGGTCCGTTCTTTCCCGCAAAACCTCCGTCATCACCTCCGCAGATTCCTGTTTTTGACGAGACGCCCTTTTATGATAAAATAACTCTATGAAATACATCGCCCGATACATAGCCGTGGACCCGCGGATATGCCGTGGGAAGCCCCACTTTCAAGGCACGCGCATACTTGTTCACGCCATTCTTGAACTGCTTGAGGCGCGGGTGCCCGCAGAGGAGATTACAGGAAAAATGTACTATCCGACGCTCACCCAAAAACATATTGAAGCGGCTTTGCATCATGCAAGCGAGCTGCTAAAAAGCCGCGCTTATGTCCCTCAGGGTACTTTGCGATGAAAACCTGCCTTGCGCCGTTGCGGACTGGTTCACGGAGCAGGGATGCGATACTGAATGGGTTACCCCTGGAATGACCGATTCCGCCATAGAGGTTCGCGCAAGGAAAGAGAAAAGAATTTGGTGTCGTTTGATTCCGACTTCGCCAATATATTGAATTACCCGCCGCAGGAGTTCTTCGGCATTATCCGTCTTACTGTGCGCCCTCTGACTATACCATTAGTTTTACATGCGCTCGCGTTAGTAGTTCAACAGTTCAAAACGCAGAAAAACTTCCGGGGGAAGCTGATTATTGCCGAACCATCCGGCTTGCGCGTCTGGGAAAAAGAAAATTAAAATTCCCCATTCTATGTCGCGAAAAACAGCCATCATTATAGTTAGCGTCGCGATTGTGCTTATCATCGGAGCGCTGGTGTTTTTCTATTTCTTTTACGGGCGGGGAGGAAAGGGCGAACCAGAAGTGCCGGGCGAGTTTCCAACAACCGAAGACACTGGATTCCCGCCGGAAGAAACAAAACCAACCGTGCTTCCGGAGGAAGCAGTGAAAGAGGGTCCCGTGCTCCGCCAACTGACCACAACTCCGGTCTCGGGAGCCGTAATCGGGGAGAGCGGAACGCGAGTGGCGGTCCGCTACCTTGACCGCGCCACAGGAAATATCTTTGAGGTCTCGCCGGATGGCGGAGAGGCGCGGCGCATCACAAACACCACTATCCCGAAGATCTACGAGGCGCTCTTTGCAAAGAGCGGGAACGTTGTCATCGCGCGGTATCTGAAAGAAGACGGAGAGACCATTGAGACCTTCTCCGGAACCGTAAAGGCGAAGAGTGGGAGCACAGAAGGGGACCTCGCGGGAACATTCCTTCCGGCGGGCATCAAGGGGCTCGCGCTTTCTCCGGACAGCCGGCGCATCTTCTACCTGCGGGAAGAGGGCGGCAGAGCTGTTGGAGTTATTGCAACGGCCGCCGGGGGAGAGAAGACAGAGGTGTTTCGCTCCCCGCTGCGGGAATGGGCTGTCGCGTGGCCAAAAGAAGATACTATTGTCCTCACCGCAAAACCCTCGGCTCTCGCGGAAGGCACCGTCCAGTTCTTGAATCCGGAGACAGGGCGGGTAACCCCTGCGCTCTCGCGCCTGCGCGGGCTCACTGCGCTCGCGGATGCTTCTGCGGCGCGGATTCTCTATTCAGTGAGCGGGGAGACCGATTTCACCCTCTCGCTCTTAGAGCGCGAAACCCGCGCTGATATACCTCTCCCGCTTCGCACCCTCCCGGAAAAGTGCGTCTTCGGAGCAAAAGGAGCAACGCTCCTCTGCGCCGTACCTAAAACCCTTCCGCCCGCAAGCTATCCTGACGCATGGTACCAAGGCGTCATCGCACTGGAAGACGAGGTGTGGTCAATTGAAACAGAAAACGGGATTCCTCGCCTCATGATGGATGTGAGCGCGGAAGCAAAGGGAGCCATTGACGCGGTCTCCCCAATTCTCTCCACGGACGAGAAGTACCTTATCTTTACAAACAAACGAGACGGAACATTGTGGAGTTTGAAGCTAAGGAACTGAATGACAAATAACTCACCACTGAATAACTGAATAACACATGAGAAATTCCGATGTTAAAAAACTTCCAAAGGAATTCCGTTTTGAATTCGGCAGTCAGGTCACTCGATCAGTGATGTGTTATTCCGTTCTCGGCTCTTTGTATTTAATCACCACGCGCCTCTGCTCTCCGGTGCCCACTGACTCGGTCGCGAGGTCGGGCGCATCCTGAAAAAACGAGTGGACAACCCTCCGCTCATACGAGGACATCGGGTCAAGGATTATATTGCTCTTAAACGAACGGGCGCGTTCACCCATAATTTTCGCTATATTTTTGAGATGAACCGCTGCCGCTTCCTGATAACCGTTGATGTCAACCGTGATGTCGCGCTCTTCGCCGCCGCCTTTTGCGGCAATTTTTCGGACCAAGTGATTGAGCGCGAACAGGTGCGCGCCGCGAGGACCGATAAGCAATGAGGAGTCGCCGCAAGTAACAGCGAAGCGGCACGCTCTGTCCTCCTCCGCTATCTCAATGCGCGCCACCGCGATATTCATCAGGCGAAGCAGTTCCTCAAGGTGAGTTTTAATGTCGTGGGAAGTCATAGATTTTCACAACTCCAAAGTGCGAATATCGAAATTCGAACCAATTTATTCCTAAACTCTCCAAAACACAGAGCATCCGCCCTTCGGGGGATCTCCCGAAGGGAGACAAAGTTCAAACAAAACACAAACTTTTCAAAGCACAAAAAGCAGAAATTCACCTTTTCGTTTGTGTTTTTCATTTTTTGCGCTTTGTGCTTTGTTTGGGTTTTGCCCGCCCGACTGGAATAACGCAGTCGTTCGGGCGGGTGTATTGTGTTTTGTGCTTTAGAAAATATTTCGTGCTTCGGGTTTGGCGCTACCGCGCCCAAGACGGCGACGCAGATATAATTCCTGCCCGATAGTGAACACATTACTCGTAAGAAAATAAAGCGCAACTGCCCCGGAGACCGCAAACGAGACAAACGCCATAAAGACCGGCATCATATACTTCATCTGCAGATGCATTCCGTGCGCCAGGTCTTCGCCAAGCGACGGGGTAGAGGAGCGCGGCTTCGGCGGAGGAAGAGCGAGCCGCCCCTGGAAATACTGGGTGATACCTACGAGAATCGCGAGAAGCAAACTCTTCCCTGCAATGTCAATGCCGAGAAAATGCATATCAACCGCCTCGGGCGCGGGGACGAATGAATAGAGAAGGGGCAGATCAACTGCGGGTAGCCCTCCCTGAAAGAAAACATAGTACAGGGCAATCACCACCGGAATCTGGATAAAAATGGGGAGAATGCCGGCAAACGGATTGATGTTTTTCTCGCGGTAAAACTCCATAATCGCCTTGCCCTGCGCCTGCTTGTCGTTTTTGTGCCGCTCTTTGATGCGGTTCACCTCGCCCTCGTGCTCTTTCATCAGAAGTTGGAAACGCGCGGCTTTTTGCGAGAGAGGAAAAAGCAAAAGTTTGATGCAAACAGTCAAAAGAACGACACCAAGTCCTGCGGATGCCCCGGGAAGAACGGCGATCAAAAAAATCAGACCGTTGTAGAGCGGCTGATAGAAAACAGCTTTGAGCAAAGCGAGCATTATTCAATTCTAGCCCAGAACGAGACGCGATTCAACCCGTGACAAATTATCTTCTGGCTTCTCCTTTCTCAAGTAACGCGGAGAGTTCGTACTCCAGCTCCTGAAAGGAAAGCGCGGGGGCGCCCTGTTTCGCTGTAATGACCGCGGAGCGCCCCCGGAGGGAAGGGAGCGCGGAGCGCAGGATTTCATAGATGCGCCGGCGCAAAAGATTGCGCTGTACTGCGGTCCTTGCAACGCGAACGGAAACCACGACAGCGATTTTTGCCTCCGTATCTGTCTCGTTCCTCTGTATCCGGAAAAGAAAGTGGGGAGAATTGAACCCGCGCGCGGCGCGCGCCTCCTTAAAATCAGCGGAACGAAGACGGTTTCCCTTCGCAAGCATAGGAAATTAACCTAATTATTCTAATTGACCTAATGAAATCCCAAGACCCGATGGTTAACTCCGGGCGTTGCTCGGGGGGAATCTCGGTTTTTGGATTTTGGCATTCCTTAGGATAATTTAGACGGAAAGGCGCGCTCTCCCCTTGCGCCGCCGGCGCGAGAGAGCGCTCCGTCCGGCAGGCGATTTCATCCGCGCCCGAAACCCGTGCGTCCGCGCGCGCTTTTTCCTTTTCGGATGGTAAGTGAATGACATGAAGTATGAAGTATGCTGTCCCCCGGTTGTCCACTCCTTATTAACATAAACGGCTTCTTTTTACAAGTTTTGCATTTTTTGAATGAGTATATACTAGTACCACTCAAGAAATGTAATATAAAACATGTAGCATGAAATATACTCCCTTCTTATTTCATGTTTCATCTTTCATGTTCCATACTTTATGACTGACACCAAACAACTCTGGGAAAGCGCGCTGACTGAGATTGAGCTCGCGGTCTCAAAAGCGAATTTCACCACATGGTTCCGGGACACTGCGGTGGTGCGAGTTGAAGAGGGGGTGGTCTATCTCTCCGTACCAAACGCCTTCGTCAAGGACTGGCTCTGTAACAAATACCACAAATTCATTCTCCATGCGCTCCGCAACCTCTCGGAACATATACGGGCGCTGGAGTATGTAGTTTCAAAAAATGAAGGGCGCAAGGGGGAAGAGGCTGAAGCGCGAACCAACCCTGTCCTGGAAGGAGAACTGCCGCTCCACGAGTACTACATAGACAAGGAAAGCAACCTGAACTTGCGCTACTCGTTTGAATCGTTCGTGGTCGGCCCTTTCAATGAACTCGCGCACGCAGCGGCGCAAGCGGTTCTGAAGCAGCCCGGGGTCGCGTACAACCCGCTTTTCGTGTATGGCGCAACGGGTCACGGCAAGACGCACCTTTTGCAGGCAATGGGCAACCATCTCAAAGCAGCGCAGCAGGGAAGCCGCGTGCTCTATGTTACCTCGGAGAAGTTCTCGCAGGATTATGTGAGTTCCGTCCAGAACAACCGCATTGCGCAGTTTAAGGAGAGATACCGCCACTATGATACGCTTATCATGGACGATATACAGTTCTTGTCCGGGAAGGAGAAGAGCCAGGAAGAACTTTTCCATCTCTTTAACGACATGTTCGCCCATAACAAACAAGTTGTCTTTTCCTCAGACAAACACCCGAATTATATCCAGAGTATGGAAGAACGGCTGAAATCGCGGTTTTCCGCCGGTATGCTCGTGGATATTCCTCCGCCGGACAAAGAGTCCCGCATCGCAATACTCAAAACAAAGGCGCGCCTGCTCAAATTCGCTCTTGCGGACGATGTGGCGGAGTATATCGCAGGCACCCTGGAGGGAAATGTTCGCGAACTAGAGGGAGTGCTGAATTCTTTGATTATCCACTCCCAGGTGAAACGGCGCGAGCCCACACTTCCCGAGGTAAAAGCCGTCCTCAAAAGCGCAAGCCGCCCCAAAAAAGCGATGTCTGTCAAAGATATCATCAAAGCAGTCAGCAGTTTCTACAACATAGACGAGAACCACATCTGCGAGAAGACGCGGCGCAAGGAAGTCGTCAAGCCGCGCCAGCTCGTGATGTACATCATGCGCGAGGACTGCGGCGTCTCCTACCCTCTCATTGGCCAAAAACTGGGGGGACGCGACCACACGACCGTAATTCATTCGTGCGAGAAGATAAGAAATGAGGTGCGAGAAAACGCGGCATTGCTTCACGAAATAAATCAGATTCGCGCGTTGCTGTGAATTTTAGTCTTCCTGTTGAAAAACGGTGCGGGGAAGACTCAGGAAAGGGGGGTTGAGCGGGATAAAAAAGAAATAACAGAAAAGGAAACAAAAAAAAGAATCATCTTATCCACAGGAAGCGAATGGAGAAAGGGAAAGAAAACACTGTAACAAAAAGTTTTTTTGTTATCCCCGCAAGACACAGGGTTATCATTAATAACATTCTTTAATAAAAAATATATGAGAATAGAATGCGTCACGGAAAAGTTACAAAAGGCTCTTGCAAAGGCAGAACGCTTTACCGGAAAAAATCTTTCGCTTCCTATTCTTTCCCACCTATTTTTATCGGCGAAAAAGGGGATTCTCACGGTCCGCGCCACAAACCTTGATGTGGGGGTGGAGATCTCCCTGCCCGCAAAAGTGGAGAGGGAGGGGGAAGCGGCGGTGCCGGCTTCTGTGTTTGCGCAACTTATTGCGAATCTCGGCGCGCCGCGCGGGGTGGTACTGGAGGAGAAAAACAAGGCACTTGCCGTGGTAACTGTGCAGACAAAAGCCGCGGTGAAGATGTCTCCCCCGGATGATTTTCCGACCCTCCCGCGCATCGGAGGCAGAACAATCTCCTTGGACCCGAAGGTTTTTGTCACGGGTTTTAAGGCGGTTTCGTACAGCGCGTCAGCAGGGAACCTGAAACCAGAATTGGGGAGTATTTTTCTCTCTACCAGGGGAAACGAGTTGGTTTTTGCGGCAACCGACTCATTCCGGCTCGCGGAGAAGAGGGTATTACTCAAGAAAGCCGTTGAGGTGCCGAGTATCCTTGTTCCGGTCCGCAATCTCGGCGAGGTCTGCCGTGTTTTGGAAGACGCAGCGAGTGAAGTGGCTGTCTCTTTGGAAAAAACACAAGTGTCGTTTGTTGGAGAGGGATTTTATGTTACCTCCCGCATCATTGACGGTGCATTTCCTGACTATCAACAGATTATCCCCAAGAGTCATGCAACCGAAGCAGTTGCGTTGAAAGAAGATGTGCTCCAGGCGCTCCGGCTCGCGACATTGTTTTCGGATCGGTTCAACCAAGTGCGGGTAAAAGCAGACCCGGTCGGCAAATATCTTGAGTTTTCGTCTCGCCGGGAGGATGCCGGGGAGAACGCAAGCCACATAGCCGCCGCGCTCACCGGAGAGGCCGTGGAGAGCAACTTCAATCATCGCTACATCAGCGACTGCTTGCAGTCCATTTCCTCGGATAGCGTGGTTTTTCGATGGAACGGGGAGGGGAAGCCGCTCCTCGTCAGCGGGGTCGGGGACAAAAGTTTCCAGTATCTCGCGATGCCGATGAACAGATAAACATACCAATATATTTACCCTGCAGTGAGCCTCGCTCTACTACGGGGGCGAATGATACGAATCTGCGGGTGGATACGAATAAGACGAAAGAGGTAAGAAGTTAATTTTTTGGCAGGTAAATTACTCGCGCGGCTGGACAAACCATCTTATTCTGGGCGAAGCGCCGCGCCGTTAGATAATCTCGTAAAATTGGCGTCCGGGGCAGGGAAACCGCGGGGCCCTCCATCGTTTGAGACCCCCATAAAACTCAGTCGGACACTAAAAAGGTAACGGTCGTCTCGCCGCGGTTCTGCACAATATCATACGCAACGGCTTTGAGTTCGTTCGTCTCCGCGAGGTTATCCAGTTCTGTGAGCGATACGGAAATTGACCACGGCGCTTTGGCGGCGGAGCCCACAAAGAGGTTATTCACAAAGAAGTTCACCTTGGTGACCGGGAAGCGCGATGAGGCGGTGATGCGCGCCGACACTTTCGCGGCGCGCGAGTAGGTTGCTCCGGCTGCGGGCTCAAGAAACGCGAGTTTCGGCGCGAACTCCGGCTTGTGGATGTCGTCTAAAGCAGTCGGAATATCTGCTTCGGTCTGGTCAGTAAGCCCTTGCTCCGCTGCCCACTTGCGCACGGCGTATTCCCAGCGCGTAAACTGCGGGTCGCTCTCCGGCGGAGAAGTCCGCGGGACAAGCGGGGAGTCCTTATCAATCCAGTACAATGTAGAGTGTATCTCGCGAATCGCTCGCTCTTCGCGAAGTTCGGGCGGCGTGTACTCGGTCGCTCGTTTCCCGGAAAGTTTGTCCGTAAAATATGTCTTGCCGCCCTGCCAGATTCCCCGAAGGATGGGCGGAAGCGCGGAGAGGTCGCGCTCCGGCGGCTTCTCAAACTTTTCATCCGGAAGGGTCTTGAGCGCCGCTTCCATAAACGTATGCCAGAGAGGCGCCACGATAAAGGCAGCCACCTTTTTCTGCATGGGGCGGTTGTCGTTGTTTCCCGCCCACGCGCCGACCGCAATGCTCGGCGTATAGCCCACAATCCAGGCATCGCGATAGTCGTTTGTGGTGCCGGTCTTTGCGGCAACCGAACGGGCAGGGAAGTAGAGGGGAGAGGTTGCGCTGAAAGCAGGCGCGCGCGCCTTGTTGTCCGCGAGAATATCCGTAATGGTCTGCGCAATTTCTTTTTCAAGAACGCGCCCGCCGCGCCCGTCAAATGCTTCCAATATTTTCCCCTCTTTGTTGGTAACGCGCAGGAGCGCGGCAGGCGGGTACCTCTCTCCTTCGGCGGCAAAGACGCCGTAGGCGCTCGTGAGTTCCAGAAGCGTTACCTCGCCGCCACCCAAAACAAGCGTAAGCCCGTAACGAGCAATGTCGGTCAATGTAGATACTCCCATATCCTGCGCGAGGCGGAGCGACTCTTGCAATCCCGCAAGGTAGAGAACTTGTACGGCGGGAATATTGATGGACTGGGCGAGAGCGTCGCGGAAGGAAACAGGGCCATGATATTTGCCGTCGTAATTTTCCGGCATATAGCACCGGTCCTCATTGCCGGAAATAATCGCCGTGCCGTCAGGATTGCACTCGGTTGAGAACTCGGTGGGAAGGTCAAAGATAATGGTTTCAGGGGTAAAGCCCTTTCGGAATGCCTGCGCATACACAAACGGCTTGAACGCGGAGCCGGGTTGGCGCAGTCCCAAAGTAGCGTTAAAGTTCCCGTCAATCTCTTTGTCAAAGTAGTCGCGGGAACCAGCCATCGCGAGAATTTGGCCGGTCTTTGGGTCAAGAGCCACAAGGGCCGCGTTCTCCGCGTCAAATTTTTCTTTGTTCTCCCGGGCGTATTTTCCCACAATCTCCTCCGCTTTTTGCTGGAGCGGGTAATCAAGAGTCGTGATGACGCGGAGCCCTTCCTCCTGGAGCGCGCGCCGACCGTAGCGCTCCTCAAGGTATTGGCTTACGAAAAAAACAAAGTGCGGGGCGCGAATGCCGGTTTCCGCGGGGGGGAGGAAGGAGACCTTTTCCGCGCGCGCGGCTTCATATTCCGCTTCTGTGATGAAGCCGTTGCCGCGCATGCGCGCGAGCACCAGGTCTTTCCGTTCCTCCAGTTTGTCCTTGTGCGTGCCGTAGGGAGAGAAAAAGGTCGGCGCGTTCGGGAGCGCGGCAAGGTAGGCGGATTCTGCAATGGAGAGTTCGCCCGCATTCTTTCCAAAGAATGCCTGCGCCGCTTCTTCAATGCCGTAGAGCTGCCCGCCGTAAGGCGCTTCGTTCAGATAGAGCGCGAGAATGGTTTCCTTGTCCATATTCTGCTCCATTTTCCACGCAAGAACCCACTCTTTGAGTTTTCGCGATATTTTTTTCTCTCCAGTGAGCAGCGAATTTTTTACCACCTGCTGAGTGATGGTAGAGCCGCCTTGGCTAAAGCTTCCTGTGCGCAGGTTCGCGAACGCGGCGCGAAAAAAAGCCAAAGGACGGATGCCGCGATGCTGGAAAAAGGTGTCGTCCTCAATCGCCACGGTGGCGTTTTTTATATGGCGGGAGATTTCTGTGTAGGGAATGACAGTGCGCTTCTTGCCGCTGTTTAAGTCATAGAGGAGGATCTCGCCGGTGCGGTCATAGAGCTTTGTTGATTGTTCCACTTTGCGCGCGGAAAACGCGGCAATGTCCGGCAGTTTCCAAGTGGATGCCCACAAGAGAAGAACGCCGGTGCCGAAGAGCGTAGATGACAGAGCGAGGAGCAAAAGTCCCCGGGAATGTCCTCTTTTGCGGCGGCGAGGCATAGGAAGATAGTAGCACAACTAAAGAAAATCCGAAGCGCGAAATCCGAAACTCTAAACAATATTTAAATTCTAAATGAGAAATTCTAAACGAGTCCCTGTTCTGGATTTGTTATTTTGGTTATTAGGATTTGTTTCGAATTTCGAGATTCGAATTTCGGATTTAACTGTGGTATAGTATTTGGTATGTCAATTTTGAATAAAAAGCCATCCGCCATTGTTGACGGCGCGAAGATTGAGGAAATTCTTACTCGCGGCGTGGAACGGATTTATCCGAGCGCGGGGTTTTTGGAAAAGCGGCTCAAAAGCGGGGAGCGGCTCTCGCTGTATCTCGGCATTGACCCGACGGGACCGACGCTCCACTTTGGGCACATGATTCCACTTCTGAAACTTCGACAGTTTCAGGAGTTGGGGCATAAGATAATTTTGCTCATCGGGGATTTTACGGGCATGGTTGGCGACCCGACGGACAAAAGTTCCACGCGCAAACAACTCTCCAACGAGGAGGTATATGCAAACCAGTTATGCTATAAGGAACAAGCGGCTCGAATCATCTCCTTTAAGGGCGAGAATCCGGCGACGATACAGCACAACTCGAGATGGCTCGGAAAAATGAATCTGATAGATGTTATCGGGCTCTCCGCAAATCTGACTCACGCGCAGGTCATAAAGCGCGATATGTTTCAAGAGCGTATTAAAGAAGGGAAAGACCTTTATCTCCATGAATTTTTATACCCCCTGATGCAAGGCTACGACAGCGTCGCGATGGATGTGGACGGCGAAGTTGGCGGTAACGACCAGACATTCAATATGCTCGTCGGGCGCGACCTTATGAAGAAGTTGAAGAACAAAGAGAAGTTCGTGCTCGCTCTGAAGCTCCTGGTTGACCCAACGGGGAAGAAGATGGGCAAGACCGAGGGAAACATGGCTGCGTTCTCTGATGCCCCAGGCGAGATGTTCGGCAAAGTGATGAGCTGGTCGGACAGCATGATTATTCCGGGGTTTGAACTATGCACGACGATTCCTCTTGCGGAAGTGGAGGCAATGAAGCGCGAACTTGAAGGCGGTACTAATCCAAAAGAAATTAAATTAAAGCTCGCTGAAGCAATTGTTTCTCTTCTCTACAGCGGCGCGGAAGCAAAAAAAACCCGCATTTCGTTCGATGCAACATTTACTGCACGGGAAGCACCCAGAGATGTACAAGTGATAAGGGCCACAGAGCACGAGCTTCTCATAGACGTTGTTGTAAAGACTGGGATTGTAATCTCGAAATCAGAGTTTCGGCGGCTACTTGAAGACGGGGCAATTTCACAGTATGAGTCTGGTGAAAAGATTATCGCTGACACATTCCCCGCCAAGAAAGGAACCTATCGTATAGGGAAACACCGATTCGTAAAAATTGAACGTTGAATCAAACAAAAAATCCCAAGTTGGGATTTTTTGTTTTGTCGGCATAGTTCTGCGTCAGGTCTGCATCCGTCTGCGCTCGTCAGAGGTTGTCAATATCATCAAACGAATCTTCCACCATGTCCGGGTCAATTTCTTTTTCTTCTCCCTCGGCGCCGTCTTCGGGGACAGCGGCACCCGGGTTCGCTGTGTCATCGTCCATCCCGTTAGAAGTTCATCTTATAGTCAGAGTTGACTCTGCGCACTTCGATGAACTTAAATTTTGTCCCACGGACCCCGCTTCCGAGCAAGACTTCTAACGGGATCCATAGTTGTATGCTTATCCTGCTAATTCTTGTAAGCGCCTTCATTTGTATCAAACCTGTTTTTCTTTGCAAGTATGGGGGGCTGTGGACAACGGGAAGATATGAAGTATGGAACAGGGAACATGAAATATGGAGCATATGAAATAAAACACCCTCACCCGCCATGTGTTTCATGTTCCCTATTTCATGTTCCATTTCTCTGACGCAAGACACGCGAGCCCCACTGCAATCGCGTCATACTCGTCGTCCAGCCGGGACTTATTCTCCCTTTGTAAAAGGGAGTGCCGAGTCTGCGAGGCGAGGGATTTCTTCTCCCTTATCAAAGGGAGCACCGCCTTTTCCCGCCTGCGCCGAAGCGGCTTCGGCGGGCAGGTCGGCGGGAGGGGTTTATTCTCCCTTTTGTAAAGGGAGTACGCCGTCTTCGGCGGGAGGGATTTCTCCTCGGGAAGCGTCACCAGTTTCTTCACCATCTCTGTTACTTGCCGCTTGTCGCTCCTGCCATAGCCCGTTACTGCGATTTTAATTTGAAGGGGAGTATACTCAAAAACCTTGAGTCCCGCCCGCGCGGCTTCCACGAGCACTGCGCCCCGCGCCTCCGAAACTGGCATCACGGTTTTCTGGTTCGTGTGGAAAAAAAGCGTCTCAATCGCAAGCGCATCGGGCTTCCACTTTGCAATTGTTTCTGCAATCGCGTCTGCAATAGCGAGAAGCCGCTTTTCGCGGGCGAGCGTCTTTGATGTCTGAATGCATGCGGAATAGAGCAGCGCCTCTTTCTGCTTTGGCAGTTTTTCCACTATGGCAATACCGAGCCGCTCGTATCCGGGGTCAATCGCGAGTACGCGCATAAAGTTTGAAATACGAAGCACGAAATCCGAAATCCTAAACAATATCTAAATCTCAAATCAGAAATCTTAAACGGAGTTTCTGTTTTTGAACTTATAATTTTGACTATTGAGATTTGTTTCGGATTTCGATATTCGAATTTCGAATTTCCGTTTTTGTAAATTTATTCTGCATTTACAAAAACGGCTTGCACCTCCTCGTTCGCCTCTAGCGTTTCTACGAGTTTATCCAGCTTCTCCAAGTCCGCGTTTCCAAGCTGAACTGTTGTTGTCGCCTTCCATTTCTCAATTTTATTCGTGTCATTCGCGCTCATTCGTGTATTAGTATCGTGTCTCTCAAACGCCCACACCGCGGCTCCCGGTGCAGCAAGATTCCCCCCGTTCTCGGCGAGAATATGTTTTATCTCGCTCGCGGTGCGATTGCGGCTGTCCGTGAGGACTTCAATTAGCAGCGCTACTCCTCCGGGTCCGTAGCCCTCATATAAAATCGCCTCAAGCGCCGCGCCCCCGCTCTCGGTCGCTTTCTTAATCGCCCGCTCAATATTGTCGTTCGGCATATTCTCCTTCCGCGCCCGCTCTATCGCCGCGCGGAGCGCCGGCGCGTCTTTGTTCCCCTTCGCCGCCCGCGCTTCATTTGCAATGAGTTTCGCATACTTAGAAAACACCTGACTCTTCTTCGCGTCGGTCTTGCCCTTTTTCTCTTTTATTTGTTTCCATTTCGAATGCCCTGCCATTGTTTTACGAGATTAAAGACTTTTGACGCATCTAATTTCCGTTTGGAATGCTTGAGTAAAGGTAAAATAGCGGTAAATATTCTTCCCAAATCCCGCCTATTATATACGAATATACCAAAAACATCTTTGTTGGACCGTATGCCGTTCATTACAGAACCCGCGGCGCGCACAAAGTGTAACTTTGTGTTTACTTCAACGCGGGGGAGTATCTGCGACTGGATTGAAGATAATATTTCCTTATCCTGACTTTTAATGCCAAAAAAGGGCTGTCCCCGGTTATTCAAACCACAAAATCCTTCAGCGTCTATATATCCGGCGAGAAAGCACAGCGAATATTTTTTTGATTGTAGAATCCACAACTCCACCGTTTTCGGTTTCGGGACAAGAAAAGAAAACGAATTGTTTAGAAAGCATCGGACTTTTGTTGCACCGCGTTTATCCTGTCCATTCCTCCTAACATGGCCGTACGGTTTGAACAAATCAAACATAAGGCACACTTGTTCTGGTCTGGTAGTGTTTGTATGTACTTGAATTGTCGGGCTGTTAGGATGTGTTTTGCGTATATGTAGATCGCCAAGGCGAAACCCGATCAGGTATGCTTTATCGGCTTTATTGCCATCAAAATCCTTGCGCGGGTATCTCGGAGGAGTCAGGGCCTTCCCTTCCTGAATCGTCCGCGTTTTAATGCGGTATTTCCGCAGGCGGCTCATTATTGTCGTTTGATTGCAGGAAAACACCTTCGCAATCTGAAACGAGCTTAATTTCTGGCGAACATACAAATTCACCAATTTCTTCCGAGGGATTTCTATACATGTGGGCATAAACTAAGTATATCACATGCTTTTCTTTTCGCCCCCGCTTGAGGATGATGTTTAGAATTTTAGAATGTCCGTTTGCGCAGTTTTCATATCGCCATTGTATCACAGCGCCGTTTTTGTCTCTCCGTGCGAGCATAAAGCTTCTTGAAAGTCCCGCAAATGCGGAGCGCTGGTTGTCCTCTTGTAACAGCCATGCTATCATTTTTATTAGATGAACATACTAATATACGAATTATGCGAATATACCTAGTCCGACCGTTGGTCGAACGGTCTAGGACGAATGGCTACGAATAAAATACCCTGCGCTCCCTGCCTACGCCGACCTGTCTGCTCTGCGTGCAGGGACCACGCACAGGCAGAGGCTTCGGCAGGCAGGCGCGCAGGGTCAAATCGGGGCGACC
>CAYJWA010000011.1:0-19945 GCA_964373775.1 uncultured Candidatus Saccharibacteria bacterium
ATCGCGCTCCTCTTCGCGATGTCGCAGGTCAAGCCGCCGCCGTTTATCATTCTTGATGAGACAGACGCCGCGCTTGATGAGGCAAATTCCAAAAAGTACGGCGATATGGTAGAGAATCTTTCCAAGCACTCGCAACTCATTCTCATTACCCACAACCGCGAGACAATGTCCCGCGCCGGCGTGATTTATGGCGTTACTATGGATAAAAGCGGTGTCTCAAAACTTCTCTCCATTGCGTTTGATGAGGCCGTTGCAGCCGCGAAATAGCGGCGCCCGCCAAGGACTAATCTATGTACATAGGTTAGTCCTTGGTATTCCAACAAAAAAGCCGCGCCCCGCGCGGCCTGTACCCGATTTTCCGGTCAGTCCAAAAGTCCTTCTCCAAGTTTTGCGATGCTCTTTCGCTTTTTTCGTTTTTTCGCTTCCGCGTTTCGCATCGCTTTTGGAACAGGCCCATTTGACCACCCGTCTAAGGTCCAATCTGTTTTCATAACCATTATTTCAAACCGCAAGAGGGACGATTTTGTTATACGATTTTGTAGTCCAGCGTTTTTCGTTCCACATCCGCGCCAACGATTTTGAAACGGACGCGGTCGCCGAGCGAGTATTTTTTCTTGGTGCGCTCCCCGACCACGCGGTAATTTTTCTCGTCCAGAACATAATAGTCGTCTCCGAGGTCGCGAAGCTTTACCATACCCTCGGAGCGTGTTTCCTTCTCTTCCACATAGATGCCCCACTCGGTGACGCCGGAAATGATACCGTCAAACTCTTTGCCGAGGCGGTCCTGCATAAACTCAACCTGCTTTAGCTTGATGGATTCGCGCTCCGCTTCAGCCGCGGCAATCTCTTTTTGCGTGGCGTCCGAGGCCATTCTCTCCAGCCCCGCAAGTTTTGCAGGGTCCAGTTTGTGATTCTCCAGTATTGAGAAAAGCGAGCGATGCACAAGTAAGTCGGGGTAACGGCGGATAGGGGAAGTGAAATGCGTGTAATATTCAAATGCCAAACCAAAATGTCCGATGTTCGCGGTTGAGTAGACAGCTTTCGCCATACTCCGAATGGCTGCGGTCTTGATGAGGGACTCTGAAGCGTGTCCTTCAATAGCGTTGAAAAGCGCCTGCAGGTCCTTGCCGGTTACATTCCCATCCTTTCCGAGTGGGAACTCGTGTCCGAGCGCGCGCACGAAGACGCGGAGTTGTTCCAATTTCTCGCGGTCCGGGAGATCATGGGTGCGATAAATAAACGCAAGTTTTCCTCCTGATTTTTTCCATACTTGATAAAAGAAGTGCGCTACCTCGCGGTTCGCAAGCAGCATAAACTCCTCTATGAGTTTGTGCGTATCCAGCCGCTTCTTTTTGAAGACGCGAATTGGACGGCCGGTGTTGTCAAGCTCAAACCCGACCTCGTCTTGCTCAAAATCAATGGCGCCCTTGCGTTCCTTCTCCGCGCGGAGCTTTTTGGCAATAGAGTTCAATTTCTGGAGAGTTTCTACAAGGTCCGACCTTGTAACAGAATAGGCTGATTTTGTAAGGCTTTCTGGCGACTCTACAAGGTCGGACCTTGTAGAGTCAATCAGTTCTTGCGCGGATTCATAGGTGAAGCGCTTTTGAGAATGAATCACGGTTTTGCCGAACCAGCGGCTGTACACCCGCCCGTTGTCGTCCATCTCAAAGACCGCGGAGAAGGCAAGCCGGTCCACATTAGGATTCAGCGAACAGAGGTCATTTGAGAGTGCGTGGGGAAGCATTGGAATCGTTCGGTCCACAAGATAGACCGAAGTGCCTCGTTCGCGCGCCTCGCGGTCGAGCGCGGTTCCCTCGCGAACATAATGCGACACATCCGCGATGTGTATTCCTATTTCATACAGCTTTTTGTTTGTGATTTGTCTGGCTTTGCCAGATCTCGCAAAGCGAGAGAATTTGTGATTTGTGATTTCGCGAAGCGATAATGCGTCGTCAAAGTCCTTGGCGTTCGCGGGGTCAATAGTAAACAGCAGGGTCTTGCGGAAGTCCCGCCGTTTCCTGATTTCCGAATCAGGAAACGGCGGGGCCATCTTCGCTATCTCATGTGCCTCGCGCTCAACTTCCGGCGGGAACGCGGTCCCAAACCCCCGCTCAAGCACAATGGACTCCATCTCCACCTCATGTTCTCCTTTCTTGCCGAGCACTTTAAGTATTTCGCCTTGCGGTTCTTTTCCGACTTTCCATTCGGTAATTTGGACGAGTGCTTTTATTCCCGTTCCTATTTTTTCCGCGTCAGTCCGCGTGAAGTCCGCGCTTGTCTGCGGTAGCCGAATGGCTGCATACATTCTGAAGTCATCGGGTATGAGCACAAGCCTCGTGCCTCTTTCTTCAATGGTCCCCACAAACTGCGTCTTGGCGCGTTTGATGATCCGCACCACCTTGCCGGTTCGTCTGCCCCGCACGCGACCTTTCAAGAGTTCAACCTCTACCTCATCCCGATTAAGCGCCGTCGCGAGATTCGACATTTCAATCATAATGTCCTCTTTATGCTGTTCGTCTTCAATAAAACCGACTGCGCGCGAGTTCACGCTCAAAATGCCGCGAATAAGATATCCGGCCTGCTTCTGTATCTCTGTTTTTAACTTTCTTTTCATAGCGGCACTACTATAACACAGCAATTGTTTTTTTGACTTTTTTAGAAGTACTGCTATCATACGAGGACATGTTAAAGATTCGATTACAGCGCGTGGCGCGAAAACACATCCCGATTTTCCGGGTGGTGTTGACGGACTCAAAAAACTCCACCAAGAGCGGCAAGTTCCACGAAGTCCTCGGTACATACAACCTTGTAACCGACGAGAAACGGGTGGATGCCGAGCGCGTCAAGTATTGGATTTCAAAAGGCGCGCAACCGTCGGGAACGGTGCACAACTACCTCGTCCACGAGCGCATCATCGCGGGGAAAAAAATCAATGTGCTTCCCAAGCGCCGGCCAGTAAAGAAGAAAGAAGCGCCCTCCGCGGAAGCTCCGAAGACGGGAACGGCAACTTCAACCCCCCTGGATAAAGAAGCGGTTACGGAGAAACCGGCTGAAGCACCCGCCTCCGCTGAAGCTACGGCGGACAAGCCGGTTGCGCAAACGGCGTAACTGTCGTAGGATTAACGAAGGTCGTCAGTAAGAAAGAATTATCAGTATCATTAGCAAAGAATTATGTCACAGGAAAGCGATGTTGCGTTTTTGGAATACACGGTCAAAGCGCTTGTGGACAATCCGAATGATGTGAAGATCAATCGGACGGTTGATGAGATGGGAGTCCTCTTGACTCTCTCTATCAGTCCTGCGGACATGGGCAAAGTCATTGGCCGTTCGGGCAATACTGCCAAAGCGATCAGGACTCTGCTTCGCGTTGTCGGAATGAAGAACAACGCGCGAGTGAATCTTAAGATTAACGAGCCGGAAGGGGGACTCCGTTCTCCGGAGCGGGCGACCAAGAGCGTTGATGAGGCGATGGAGGACTTGAAGATATAAAGAAGCGTTAAGCGTATAGCGTCTAGTAAAACACAAAACCGCCGAGAGGCGGTTTTGTGTTGACAAAAAACTCATTGATATGGGACTGTTGCCGAATGGCAAAAATGATGATTTTGCCACGCAGGAATAAGGATTATTTTGGATAAAAATGCCTCAAAACGGCATTCGGCAACAGTCCCGATATAATCTATGCATAGATTCAGTAGACATTGAAAGGAGATACTTATGCCTGCTCAAAAGAAAATTCAACGCTTTTCCCCTGATAATTACGAAGACATAGTGAAAACCGCCCGAATAAACGCCGAAGCGTTCCGAGAACTTCAAGAGACGAACAACTACGAAGCTGTAAAGTTCTATCGCAAGAAATCTGAGAAGATATTCCAGAGTTTCGACACCGATTGGATTCGCCTTGTCGGAGACGATCAAAACGAACTAACTCTATGGGCGGCTCGGATGCGTCTGGTTCGTGATCAACTCGACCAATTGGACCGATCATGTGCTTTCAGCGGCAAACGCCAGTTTAATTGGGACGAGGTACTTGCGGCAATGGGAATGCTTGATGCAGTGCGCGTCGCTACCGAGCAAACGCTTGCATTAAATGGGGTCAGATAACTTACAGTTTTCAAACGGGCTTTCAGAAGTAAGAGCCCGTTTTTTCTTGTCTCTATCTGTCTATCTACTATATTCTATCTACTCTATTCCAGATTTTTATGACTTTCCACATCATCACACTCTTTCCCAAAGCGTTTGGCTCGTATCTCGGCGAGTCCATCTTGAAACGCGCCATTGAGGAAAAAGATAAAGGTGAAATTCTACAACCCGCGCGATTTTGCGCGCCCGAACCGAGCGAAGCGAGGTTTTAGGGCCGGAGCGATTCGAATAGATAGAAAACCATACGGCGGCGGGCCCGGGAAAGGTGTTGCAGGCAGAGCCCGTCTCCGTGCCATTGGGTCCGCCTTGACATTTATCCAAAAACGATATTCCTACATTCCTAGGAATGTAGGAATGAGGAGGAAGAAACTAAACGCTATACGCTAACTGCTAAACGCTCTCCCCAAGCTGCTTGCGCGGTTTGCTGCTCCGTGATAGCATTGCTCTGTCGTTTTTCTCAAGGAGGCAGTGATGTATTTGTGTGTCAGCCGTATTGAGAAAGGAGGACCATCCGTCCGCCTCTGGCGGATTCGGACGGTCACGGTCGGACGATGGGACATCTGCTTACCGCAGACGAACCCGTATTTAGCAGATATTTTTTCTCAATATGGCAATCAAGCTGTATGTCGGGAATCTCTCGTACGGAACTACGAGCGACTCTTTGCGCGATGCATTCGCGCAGGCAGGCGCAGTCGTTTCCGCAACAGTACTCTCCGACAAGATGAGCGGCCGCTCGCGCGGATTCGGATTCGTGGAGATGGAAGACGCGGATGCGGCAAAGGCGATCGAGTATTGGAACGGGAAAGAACTTGACGGAAGGAAACTTCGCGTCAATGAAGCCCGTCCCATGGCGGAACGCCCCGCGCGCGGCAATTTTGACCGCGGCGGCGACCGGAGGAGTTTTTAGTCGCCTTCCGCATTCAGAAGACGCCGCCCCGGTAAAGCCGGGGCGGCGTCTTCGTCTCCAAAGCTGCTTCAAGGATGTTTCAATTCAAACGGGTTGCCATAAAAATGGAGGGGAAGCTCATGGTAGTATTCCATTCATAAGCTTCCCTCTATTGTGGAGTCGTTCGCGATACAGTGCCCGCGGGCGGCGATGGCGGCTTCCCTGGTACGAAGTCCTTCGCCTTCATCCGTTTTATCTCTCTCGTGCGCCAAAGAAGAACCACCATTTCCAGTTCCCCGGTGGAGTCGGCGTATGTCTCAAGCCGCACCGCCTGCTCACCGCTTGTCTTGTGCACTAACCACCGTGAAGGCGGTACAAGCCCAAACGCGGCTAGCCACCGCTTTCCTACCAGCTCGCAGAGCGGTACTCGCACAGTAGTTTCAGTGCCGAGGTACCTGATTTGCGCCAATGGACCGCCGGAATCTCCCGTAAGGACTGCTACATGACCGGTGCGGCATTCGAGTAGCAACATACCTTTCCGGAGTGTTGCCCTCTGAAACCCTTCGGGCTGACACCCTTCCACTCGCTCGCGGTCACCATCAAGGTACTGCACACTGATTGTTTTGATCGGCGCCGGAAAGCGCCCAGTGAGCAGTGCGACTCTCTCGTTCTTTTCCTTTTGGAGAACGACTCCGATCTCACAACGCTCTATCTCTTCAAAGCGCATAGATATTCACCTGCCTTTCTTACTCTAGGGTAAAGGTTTTCTCGTATGTTGTCAATGGATGTTTTCGTAATCTCCCGTTCCTTTCGCCAGTTGTCATAATGAGAAAAGTGGGGTCAACCCGTTAGAAGTTCAGCGAACCTTTTGAGTTATATTTTGTGTGGAAGCGAAATCGCCTGCGGCTCCCGCTTTCTCTACCGAAAACTGGACTACAAGCTTCTAACCGGGTAAAATTGCGAAACACCCGACCTAACTCCCCGCGGGTTGTTTCTATGTTGCTTGACGACAACAAATCAGGGCGAGAACTTGCTTCGGCGAAAACAGACGAGGAGATTTTGGAGCGTTCGGTCGCGCATCCGCGCCTCTTTGAGGAACTTGTGGACCGCTACGAGGAAGCGTTTTTGCGGAAGGCGCTGTACATCCTCAAGGACAAGGAGGCGGCGATGGATGCGGTTCAAGACGCGTTCGTGAAGATATACAGGAATGTGGCGCGATTTACGCCGGAGCCCGGAGCGGGATTTAAGTCATGGGCGTATCGGATTCTCGTGAATACCTGTTTTACCGCGTATAAGAAGCGAAAGAACGAGGGGCAGTTCCTTGCGGACCTTGAGCCGGAGTTTCAAGAGTTGGTTGCCGACCGAACCGTAACGGAAGAGCGAGAACACGAGCTCAATCGCGATGAAGTGCTCTCTTTTCTTCAGAAGCTTCCCGAAGGGCTTTCCCTTCCCATGCGCCTGCATTTTCTGGAAGGGAAGCCGCATGCGGTTGTGGCGCGGCTCATGGGAATATCCGAGGGAGCCGTGCGGGCGCGGGTGCACCGCGCAAAAGCAGAACTCAAAAAGTTGATAGCGAAACGGAAGAAAGCATCTCCACAAATTACCTAATTAATTTCTAATTCACCTAATAAAATGTCCGATGCCTAATTTAAGAATTGAGAATTTTACCCGCCCGTACCGAACGGTACATTCGGGCGGGTTAGAAATTAGGTGAAGGTAATTAGAAATTTAAAAAGATGAATCCTGATTATTCTCAAAACCTTAACCCAGCGGTTAAAACCCTGAAGCAGCGGATCATGCGCCGCATTTATCTTGTCTTTATGGTGCGTAATACAGCTCCGCTCGCGTTTGACTGTTTGGTTCTCGTGATTGCGGCGCTTGTCGCAACGGCTTTCGTATCCGTCAGAGATGTGTGGGCAAATCTCTCGGTTGCGAGCGCCGGCGGCGGGGTCGCCGGTTTTTCGCTTTCCGCATTTACTGGCACGGAACTAGAGACGAAACTTCTTCTGGTGGCTCTTGGCATTGTCGGATTTTTCGCGGTGCGCGACCTGAAGCGCGCGGTGCGCGCCATTCGGACGCTTCGCGCGGATGCGCGGCGTGCGCAATTGGAAAAGAAATGAGGGTCGCGTCATCCAGTACGCGACCCTCGGGCGGTGTGCCTGCCTTGCAAAACCAGCGCAGAGAGGGAGTGCTTCATCCTCTTGCGTGTGGAAAATGGGGCAGGCAGGGCGGCAAGAACCAAAAGCCGCATACTATTATACCACAGCCCGAACGCAGTCAACGCACCGCCAGTTCTAACTCTAAGTGCAACCCCTTCGTAAAAGGTGTTGCGACAGAGGATAGTCCTTGACAGCCAGCCGAATTACGCCAGAATCTTACTGCGGAGTCAATCTTTTCAAGTTCTTCCCATTCTGCTAGAACTGTCTCATATCATTCTTATCTATTTTTATGCAGCCAGAAAACAACTCTGCAGGCGCCAAGGTGGTAACAGCGCTTATTATCGGACTCATTCTCGGTTTTGGCGCCGGCGCATTTTGGCAGGAGCGGCGGCTCGCGACTGAATTGTCTTTAGAAAACGAGTCGGTTTTGGATGAAGAGAGGGCGCCCGCCGCGGCTTCAAAAAAAGCCGTTGAAACACAATCAGCCGCAGCCGCGGTGAGCGGGTACACAACAAAAGGGATAAACACAGGGGGAACTTCGGAAAATAAAGCAGTGCTGATTCGCGACCAGGGAGCGGGCGGAGCGGTAACCGTAGAGCAGGTAATTTCCGGAGAGCCGGTGTGGGTGGCGGTGCGCGAAGAGCGAAACGGTGGACCCGGAAATATCTTAGGCGCAACCCGGGTAGCAGCAGGGACACACGCGGCGGTTGCGGTTGAACTTCTGCGCCCCACGGTTGCGGGAAGACAATACTTTGTCGCTCTTCACCGCGATGTCGGAGATGCCGCATTTAATTACCGTGAAGATGTTTTGATTGAAGGGGTGCGGGAAGCATTTTTGGCTCAATAAAAATCTCGAAGATAGAATCTCGAATATCTAAAAATATCGAATATCTAATATCGAATAGAAAAAATTTCAGAATTCAGTTATTTTGTTTCTGGTATTGCATATTTTTTTATTTTTCGCGATTCGGTATTCGGTATTTGATGGTATGCGAGATATGTTCGCTTCTCGCCTTGTTTCTGCTCTCACGCATGGCGGTATTTGTGTTATCCCCACCGATACTCTTCTGGGCATTGTCGCATGCGCAAAAAACAGAAGGGCGGTTCGGCGCCTGTACCGCCTGCGGCGCGTGACGGACCGGAAGCCGTTTGTTATTCTGATTGAGAGCGCCGCGGCGCTTGCGGATTTTGGGATTGCGCTAACCGCCGCTCAACAGGAGTTTCTGAAAGGGGTCTGGCCCGGAAAAGTGAGCGTGATTTTTCGCTGTCCGTGGAAACGGTTTGCCTACCTTCATCTTGGTGTACGGACTCTTGCGTTTCGCGTGCCGGGGCTGCGCCCTCTTCAACGGTTTCTCGGCGCGGTCGGCCCTCTGGTTGCGCCTTCTGCGAATCCGGAGGGAGAAGTGCCAGCAGAGACAATTTCGCAGGCGCGGCAGTATTTTGGCAAGAGTGTTGATTTTTACGCGCGGACAGGGAAACGGCGGACAGGGACTCCGTCAACTATTGTTTCGCTTGTCGGGGACGCGCCGAGGATTGTGCGGCAGGGAGCAGTGCGTTTGTCCCCTATCGCAGGCGCATATCAGACGGACAGCAGGTGATGTCTCCGCGAAAGGAATGAGCGATATAATAGAAAAAAATGCGTTAATGGCGGATCTGCGGATGTAAAGATTGAGAGCGGCACCGCAGGGCGCCTGCCTGCGGGCCGCCCCGAATGACCCTGCGCGCCCGCCTGCGTGCGGACACGCACGGGCAGGGAGCGCAGGGTGTCCCCCATTCGTGTGCGCTTTCCTAAAATTCGTGTGCACCATTCGTCAAGTGTATCTGCCGCTATTCGTTAAATGTATCTACTATGAATGGAGCAGAGACACAGAATTCTTTTCCGGAAGCGGCGAGACCTGAATATCTTTTCTGGGGCGCATTTGTACTGGCTGGTTTCCTGTTTCTTTTTCCCGCCGGCGGGGCGAAGCGAGTGCCGGAACCGCAGGGAGCGGCGGCGCATATGGCGCGGGCGAACCCGTTTGAGTCGGTATTGCTTGACGCGAAGGCCGCGGCGGTTTTTGACGCGCGGTTTCGGCGTTTTCTCTTTGAGCGCAATGCCCGCGAAGTGCTTCCGCTCGCGTCGCTCACGAAGATTATGACCGCTTTGACCGCGCTCTCGCTTGTTCCTGAGACAACTTTTATCCCGATTAGCGATGAAGCGCTTCGCGAGGAGGGTGATACCGGGCTCATTTCCGGAGACAAGTGGCTCTTGCGCGATTTGCTCCAACTAACGCTTCTTGAGTCGTCAAACGACGGAGCGCATGCGGTTGCGGAGACAGTGGGAGCCGTTGCCCGCGGTTCTCTCTCGCGCGAAGACGGACGGGCTTTCTTTACCGAACAGATGAACCGCGCCGCAGAGTCGCTTTCCCTGCGGACGCTTTTCTTCCGGAACGAAACAGGACTTGATGTTTCGTTGACCGCTGCCGGGGGGTATGGTTCCGCGCGGGATGCGGCGCTGCTTCTTGCTCTTTCTATCGCCGCGCACCCGACAATTTTTGAGCCGACGCGATTTGATGCGGTTGCGCTTTCAGTGAGCGGACGGGGCGGAGTCGGGGCGAAGAATACCAACCGCGAGACCGGGAAATTCCCCTTGCTCATTGCGTCAAAAACGGGCTACACTGACCTTGCGGGCGGCAATCTCGCGCTCGCATTTGACGCCGGATTCAATCATCCCATTATCATTGTGGTGCTCGGCTCTACGGAGGAGGGGCGGTTTGCGGATGCGGAGAAACTTCTTTGGGCGGCATTGGAATATCTTGCGCGAGAGAAATGAAATCACAAATCACAAATTCTCCCGCTTTGCGAGATCTGGCAAAGCCAGACAAATCACAAACAATATCTAATGACCGAGACTCAAAAACGAAGTGTTTATTCGTTTTGAATTTGAAATCTGGAATTTGTTTGTAATGTGCCTGCCCGCAAATCGGCAGGCGGGGCGCTTGTCATGTTGAATGTATGCTTTTAGACATCATAAAGGTCCTCACTCCCGCGGTGCTCTCGTTCGTCATTGGCATCGGTATGACGCCGCTTTTAACGCACTACCTGTATGCGCATCAGATGTGGAAAAAGAAGGCGGGAAAGCGGGACTTGGATGGAAAGGAGACCCCGCTCTTTAACCATCTTCATATGGCGCGTGAAGTCGGAACCCCGCGGCTTGGCGGGACAATTATCTGGGGCGCCGCGGCTCTAACGGTTTTTGGCATATTTCTCGCCGCACAGGTATTCCATTTTGAATTTGCTGCGCGGCTTGATTTCCTTTCCCGGAGCCAGACATGGCTTCCGCTTGCCGCGCTCCTTGCCGGAGCGTTCATCGGGCTTTCTGACGACCTGCTCCAGATTATCGGCGGAAAAGAAGGGACAACGGGCGGGCTTTTGCTGCGCACGCGGCTTGTCGTGGTTGGCGCGCTCGGTCTCTTTGCGGGTTGGTGGTTTTTTGCGAAACTTGATGTGGTCTCTATCGGTGTGCCGTTTGGAGATGAGCTTTTCGTGGGTTTTCTTCTCATTCCTCTTTTTTCACTTGTCATGCTCGCGGTCTATTCGGGCGGCATTATAGACGGCATTGACGGGCTTGCGGGGGGCGTCTTTGCGATTATCTTCGGCGCGTACGGGGCAATTGCCTTTTTTCAGAACCAAATCAATCTTGCCGCATTTTGCGCCGCGGTGCTCGGGGGTATTCTTGCGTTTTTGTGGTTTAACATTCCGCCCGCCCGTTTTTATATGTCGGAAACCGGAAGCATGGCGCTTACCCTGGCGCTTACGGTCGTTGCTTTTATGACGGATGCATTAGGGGAAGGAACCGGGCTTTTGGTTTTGCCGCTTATCGCGCTTCCGCTTGTCGCCACGAGCGCATCGGCAATCGTGCAATTGTGCGCGAAGCGGCTCTGGAGCAAAAAAGTATTTCGCATCGCTCCGCTCCACCATCATTTTGAGGCAATCGGCTGGCCGCCGTACAAAATTACCATGCGCTACTGGGTTATCGGAGTCATTGCGGCGCTTGCCGGGGTGATTGTGGCGCTGATTGGGTAGCAGGTGTAAGATTTCAGATTTAAGTTGTAAGATAGTAAGAAGGAAGCGGGATTGACTTTGGACTTTCGGGATTTCGGGCTGTTTGTTACTTAAATCTTAAATCTTACAACTTATATCTGGTAATGACTCGCTCCGTAGATAAAATATTCCTCGGCATTGTCATCGCTTTGGTGGCGAGCGGATTCATTGTTTTTCTTTCCGCTTCGCTCGGTCTTCTCTCGCGCGAGGGAGCGCGGTTTTCCTCCATTGCCGGAAGCCAGTTTCTCGGGATTGCGCTGGGGACGGCGCTCGGATACGGCGCCTCTCTTATCCACTATCGCGTCTGGCGTCGGTTTTCTCCTTACCTTTTGCTTGCCGCTATTGCGCTGACCCTCTTGGTTTTTGTGCCGGGAGTCGGCGTGTCTCACGGCGGAGCGCTTCGGTGGTTAGATATCGCCGGTTTTTCGTTTCAGCCCGCAGAATTTCTGAAAATCGGCTTCGTCATCTTCTTTGCCGCTTTTCTTGCCTCCGCTCGCGAAAAGATTCATTCCTTCCGCTATGGCCTGCTGCCGTTTTTTCTGCTTGCTGCTGCGGCCGGAGCGATTTTGCTCTCCCAGCCCGATACAGATTCCTTTGTGATTCTTGTTCTCGCTCTTTTTTTGATGCTTCTGGTGGCGGGAGCGCCGCTCCGCCGCCTTGCGCTTGCCGCATTTGTCTGTCTCTCGCTCCTCTCTATTTTTGTCTTCGCGCGGCCATATCTCAAGGAACGGCTGCTTACTTTTCTTAATCCCGCAGCAGACCCTCAGGGCGCCGGGTGGCAGATTCAGCAGTCGCTCATTGCCATTGGCTCCGGAGGCGCGGTCGGGCGCGGCTTCGGACAAAGTGTGCAGAAGTTTTCTTACTTGCCGGAACCAGTCGGCGATTCCATCTTCGCGGTCGCATCCGAGGAGTTCGGGTTTGCCGGAGCAGTCCTCCTTATTGCGCTTTTTCTCGCATTCCTTATGCGAGGATTGCGCATTGCAACGCATGCGCCGGATTCGTTTAGTGGACTCGCGGCTCTCGGAATTGTTATACTCATCTCGCTCTCGGCATTCGTGAACATTGCGTCAATGCTCGGGCTTGTACCGCTCTCGGGACTCCCGCTTCCGTTCGTGAGCCACGGCGGCACTGCAATGCTCATTGCGCTTGTAGAGGTCGGGATCGTGCTCAATATATCGCGTTACCAGCGAAGCTAGAATATCAAATCTCGAATACCAAATACCGAAAAAGATCGAATACCAAATACTGAAAATGAAAAAGAAACTTCGGAACTTTCTTGTTGGGTATTATTTGCTTTTCGAGATTCGAAATTAGATATTCGATATTATTATGAAAGTATTATTTACTGGTGGCGGTTCTGGCGGACACTTTTATCCGCTCATTGCAATTGCGCAGGAACTTTCGCGCATTGCAAAAGAGGAGCGGCTTATCCCCCCGCAGATTTTCTTTATGGCGCCGGAGCCATATGATGCGGGGCTCCTGTTTGAGCGGAACATTGCGTTTATTCCAGTTTCAGCAGGGAAATTGCGGCAGTACCCGTCGCGCGAAAACTTTGTGGATATTTTCCGGACTGTGTGGGGTGTTGCAACGGCTCTCTGGAAGATGTTTGCGCTCTATCCGGATGTTGTAGTGGGGAAGGGGGGATTTGGGAGTTTCCCGGCGCTTTTTGCGGCGCGGCTCTTGCGGATTCCGGTTATCATCCACGAGTCCGACTCTGTGCCCGGAAGGGTCAACAAATGGGCGGCGCGGTTCGCGCGCCGCATTGCTATTTCGTTTGTGGAAGCAGGGGCGTACTTTCCGGAAGAAAAAGTTGCGCATACAGGCAATCCGATTCGCAAGGAACTTCTTGTTCATAGCGCCGAAGACAGCGTTGCAGGGTTTTCTCTTGAACCGAGTATTCCGGTCATTATTATTCTCGGCGGTTCTCGGGGAGCGGTAACGGTAAATGAAGTGGCGCTCGCATCGCTTCCGGAGTTGCTGCTGAAATATCAGGTGATTATCCAGGCGGGACGCGCGAATCTTTCCGACCTTGCGGCGCGCGCCGGGGTCAAACTGGAAAACCACCCGCAAAAATCGCGTTTTCACCCGTTTGGGTATCTTACGGCGCAAGAACTTGCGCGCGCCGCTTCTGTTGCGCAACTTGTTATCTCCCGCGCCGGCTCCACGATTTTTGAAATAGCTGCGTGGGGAAAACCCGCGATTCTTATTCCTATCAGTGAGTCAAATGGAGACCATCAACGCGAGAACGCATATAACTACGCGCGCACCGGCGCCGCGACAGTGATTGAAGAAGCGAACCTGCGCCCCGCAATTATTTTGGCGGAGATTGAAAAAATACTCGGCAACCCAGCGCGCGCCGCGGAAATGTCGCGCGCCGCCCTCTCCTTCGCCAAGACCGATGCCGCAGAAGTGATTGCGCGGGAGGTTTTGGAAATTGCTCTGGAGCATGAGAAGTAACCTAAACTGTCAACACCCGATGTTGACAGTGGGGAGATGTGGTGTAATTTGTCGCCGCGTTATTTGCCGCATCATTATCGCCGCAGTTACCGCAATGTAATTATGCTATGATTCAACAATGAATTCTAAAGCAATTATTACCCGTTTCCCGCCGTCGCCGACCGGCAATCTTCATATTGGCGGGGCGCGGACCGCGCTGTTTAATTACCTCTACACCAAGCATTGTGGCGGAAAGATTTACCTGCGGCTGGAAAATACGGATGAGGAGCGGTCAAGACCGGAATATGAGGAAAATATCTTGAAGTCGCTTGAATGGCTCGGACTTTCTTTTGACTCATTGCCTGACGGAACGAAATACTGGAAACAAAGTGAGCGGAAAGACATCTATCGCGGGTATCTCAAAAAATTGGTGGATTCCGGAGCAGCATATGTCTCAGAGGAAATGGACGGGAACCCTCCTTCGTTCTCAAGACAGGACTTCGGACGGGCAAGGCGGCAGGAAGTAATACGGTTCAGAAACCCGAACAAGGAAATCGCCTTTGGCGACCTCATTCGCGGACGCATCGAGTTTGACACGACCGAACTCGGGGATATGGTGATTGCGAAGTCGCCGGAGGAACCGCTCTATCATTTGGCGGTTGTGATTGACGATTATGAAATGGGCATCACGGATGTGATTCGCGGCGAGGACCATATCTCAAATACCCCGCGCCAGATTTTGCTGCAGGAGGCGCTTGGTTTTCCGCGCCCCGCGTATGCGCATATACCGCTGATTCTTGCGCCAGACCGAAGCAAACTTTCCAAACGGCACGGAGCCGTCTCGGTGACTGAATATCGCGAGCGCGGATATTTTCCGGAAGCGCTTGTCAATTATCTCGCTTTGCTCGGCTGGAATCCCGGCACTGACCAAGAGATTTTCACGCTTGCGGAACTCATTGAAAGGTTTGACCTCTCAAACACGCAAAAGGGTGGAGCAATCTTCAATGAAGAAAAACTCCGTTGGTTCAATAAAGAATATATGCGGTGCCGCGGGGGAGCAGAGAAGGTGATTGCGCATATCCCGGATGGACTCTTGCGCGGGAAAGATGAAACACAGAAAGCCGCGCTCGCGCAGATGCTCTTTGAGCGCATCGCTGTTTGGAGCGACATCGCGGCAGAAATGGGGAAGGGGGAGTTTGATTATTTGCTCCGAGCGCCAAAGTATCCGAGGGAGCGTCTGCGTTGGAAAGAATCGGCAGGCGAGCCGAAAGCGCATCTGGAGAAAGTTGCCTTGCTTTTGCAAAAGATTGAGCCGGAGTCGTTCACTGCGCAGGAAATTAAAAATACTCTTCTGCCTTATGCGGAAGAGAGAGGGAAGGGGAATGTGCTCTGGCCGATGCGGGTTGCGCTCTCGGGGCGCGAAAAGTCGCCGGACCCCTTTACGATTGCCGCAATTTTGGGAAGAGAAGCGACGCTCGCTCGGCTCACTGCTGCTCTCGCTATGCTAAAATAGCCGAATGACTCGTCCATTCGCCATCAGTATGATAATATCCGCGCTCTGGCTCGCGCCGTTTTCCGCTCGCGCGGAGACCATTGAAGAGTTGCGGGCGAAGATTGCTGCACGGGAAAGCGCGATTGCCGAACTGGAGAACGAGATTGCAGGTTATCAGGCGGAATTGGAAACGGTCGGAAAAGAGACGCGGAGTTTGCAGACGGCGGTTCGGGCGATTGATGTGGAGCAGAAAAAAATCGCAGCCGAGATTCGCGTGGCGGAAAATAAAATTGCGTCGGTCTCGCTTGCGATTGAGGAACTCTCGCAGGAAATCAGAGAAAAGGAGCGCCGCATCGGAGGTAGCCGCGGGGCGATTGCAGAGACCATTCGCGCGATGCGAAACGTAGAAGATAACTCTCTGCTGGAAGGATTGTTGGCGAATCAAACCCTCTCCGCGTTTTGGGAGCTCGTGGATACCTTGGAGCGGTTTCAGAAGAGCGTGCGAAGCGACCTTAGGGAAACGCAGGCGCTTAAAACCGGACTAGAGGAATCGCGCGCAAAGAACGAGGCGAATCGGCGCACGCTCGTTTCGCTTCGCGGCGAACTCTCCGACCGGAAAACGCTTCTTGCGGAGCGCAAAAAGGAGCGGAGCGCTCTTCTTGCCGCAACAAAAAACAAGGAGTCGGAATACAAAAAACTCTTGAGCGAACGAGTGGCGCGGCGCAATGCTTTTGAAAGAGAATTGCTTGCGTTTGAATCAGAGTTGCAGTTCGCGATTGACCCCTCGCGACTTCCGGAAACCGGGACCGGAGTTCTTCGCTGGCCCCTTGATTCCGTGAAGATTACGCAGCAATTTGGAAGTACCTCTTTTTCGCGCGCCGGCGGCTACAATGGCCAAGGACATAACGGTATTGATCTGCGCGCTTCCATCGGGACGCCGGTGCGTGCCGTGCTTGACGGAGTAGTGAAGGGGGCAGGGAATACAGATGCGGTCTGTCCCGGCGCTTCCTATGGAAAATGGGTGCTTATTGAGCACGAGAACGGACTCTCCACGCTCTACGCGCATTTTTCTCTTATCAAAGTAAGCGAGGGGCAGGCGGTGAATACCGGTGAAGTCATCGGTTACAGCGGAGACACGGGTTATGCCACGGGACCGCACCTTCATTTTACGGTGTATGCAACGCAAGGGGTGCGGATTATGCAGAGAAAGAGCGCGGTCTGCCGCGGCGTATATCGGATGCCGGTCGCAGACCTTAAGGCATACCTGAACCCATTGTTATATCTATAACAATGGAAAGCACAAAGCACAGTATCTCTCGCTTTGCGAGATCTGGCAAAGCCAGACAAATTACAAACCCCGATACCAAAGAAATCAGAATTTCTTGGTACGGGGCAAGCAATACCTCATTGAGATTTGCCTGCCCCGTAGTAAATCTTTCTTAAGATTTTACTACCGGGGTTTGGAACTTGCCTGCCCGCCAACCCGCCTGCCGATTGGCGGGCAGGTCGGCAGGCGGGTTGGCAGGCGGGGTGATTGTGTATTGGAATTTTCTAGGACTGCGCTATACTTTCTATATGCAAAGCAAATATCAAAGTCCAAAAAGGGGACAAGGGGGATTTATCAAACTCATACTCCTCATCATTATCGCGCTTATTGTGCTCGGATTTTTCGGCTACAATCTGGAAAATATCGTTAATTCGCCGGATGTGAAGGGGAATCTTTCGTATGTGTGGAAACTTCTCGTCAAACTCTGGCATTTACTTCTCACGCCGCTCTCGTGGGTGTGGGATAATGTTGTGATTACACTTGTCTGGAATAATTTACAGGCGCTGCTGAACAAGGGTCAACCATTTGCTCAGTAGGGGGGAGGGGGCGGTTTGTCCTTTTTTGTTGAGAGGCGAGTATGAGTATAATTACCCTACTACTCACTTATCCACAGTCAAAGCGGTTGGTGAGAGTCCCCCCTCTGCTATACTGTCGGAATGGCGCTTCCCCTTGAAGACGATTTTCTGCTTCGCATCAAGACGGATAATTATTCGCCGCGCACCCTTTTCAATTACGAGCGCGACTTGGCGACATTTGAGTATTTTCTGGAAAAGGACGCGCAAATTGATTTCCGGAGAGTTACCAAGCGCACTCTCGAGCTGTACAAGGCATATTTGGTGTCGGAAGACCGAAAAACCGCCAAAGGCAGTAAAAGCGTTGCGACACTCTCAGCGGGCTCGGTCAATCGTGCGCTCTCAAGTTTACGAAGCTACTTCAAGTACCTCGTGGATATGGATTACAAAATTCCGGTTGCTCCGACATCAATCAAGCTTCTGAAGATGCCCCGCACGCACGCGCGAGTCGCCGAGTTTGATTCGCTGGTGGCGCTGATAGAGTCCCCGATTAAATTTGAAAGGAGCAAACGAATCGCGCTCCGCAACCGTGTCATGCTGGAGGTTTTGTTCTCAACCGGTATGCGCATTTCGGAACTTCTCTCGCTCAATCGCGACCAGATTAACGAAACGGGAAAAATCTTTATTCGGGGCAAAGGCAAAAAAGAGCGATTCGTCTATCTCACCGCTCGCGCCCAAGCGCTTCTCACGGATTATCTTCTAACGCGCGCGGACGACGATAATCCGGCGCTCTTTGTCCCCTACAGCGGGAAAAACAGCGGCATGACCAAAGCCCGCATCTCGTCGAATTACTTGCAGATGAAGATTAAACGTTACAAAGAACTTCTCGGCATCATTGTTCCTACCTCGGCGCACTCATTCCGCCACGGCTTCGCGACCTACCTTGCCGAACAAGGCGCGAATCCTGCCGCCATTCAGATACTTCTCGGTCACGAGTCCCTCCAGACGACAACGCGCTATGTCCATGCGTCAGATAAGTACGCGGAAAGCACCCATAAAAAGTTCCATCCTCTAAAAAACTTGAAAAGTTAGGGAAATGAAATTATGATGGACATCATGAATCATGAGCGCCCGCAAGAGAAAACGTCTCTCAAGCCAGACCCGGTGAGACGCGGCCGCGCGTTGCTGGATAGAATTGTCCTGATACGGGATGCGGATGTTGACCCGATGGGCCGTTCAAAATCAGATGCCCGAGTTGAGAAACTTCTTGAAGAAAATCCCGAGAGCGCTCTGGCTCTCTTCACGGATATGTGGAGAGAATATATCCAAAAACAGCTCGCGGAAGGGCGAACGATAAAGCAGATGAAAAGATACGAAGGCGGTCCCGCCGAAGGCGATTTTCCGCACAATCCAATATACGGATTGCTGAAACAGGCGGTTAAAAAACAGCGCGGCGGCGTTGAGGAAGCGGTGGAAAGAATTGTGCAAGATATTCTGGACGAAGAAGACAGATGAAGGCATATGTCCGCAAAAACCTCTCCGTATACAGGAGAGGTTTTTGCGCTTAATTTTTCTGCTGTATCGCGTTTGCCAAAGCCAGAGTATCTTTGCCTCGCCAGCATTTTGAGGATGCGAACCACGGCGTACCGCCTTCTTTTCCATACAGCCATTTGGCGTATGCGAGGTTTCCATCAAGCGTACGGAGGTTAAGTCCGAGTCGCGCGGCGCGTTCCTCGTGGTAGAATTCGTTAATCTGCATCACGCCCACATCTTCCCAAGATGTCTCGCCGCGGATAACTCTGCCGTCTGTCCCGGTGTGCCGGAATCGCGACTCGCAACGCGCAATCTCCGCGAGAATCGGCGTATCATAATAATAGAGCCGTATATATTCCTCAAGAGTCATCGGTTGGTTCACGGGAGCGGTTTCTCGCGTAGGAACCTCAACTTGCGCGCTCTCGTCCGTTATCACCTCTATCGGCGCACTGCCGTAAAAGGCGGAAAGCATGAGTAACGCAGTTGTTGCTAGTTGGAACATGGATTTTGAGTTAAAAATAACAACCAGACCTGCGTCTGATTGTTCCTGCATCTTATCACGCTTCACTCCTCCTGTCAATATCCTGCAATGATTGCTGTGTTCTGTCAATATGAAAATACGGCTTCATTGAGCCGTATAATGCCTTGTATCTCTTATGGTACACAGGACTATTTTTCTTGCTTCTTTGCAAGCAGGAATTCAACAAACCCCCGGCGCCATTCCTGCCGCTCTCTTTTCAATCCCCACCGCGACAGTTCCTGTTCCACAAGCTCCATATTCCTTTTTGTGTGCGAGTGCCAGTTGAGAAAGAACAAGTTAAACGAACCCCACGCTGTTTTCGCTCTTCCGAAATCAACAATCAGGAACTTCCCTTCTTTCTTCAGCACGCGCGATATTTCCTGTATCGCGCGAATCTTTATTCCCGAAGGCAGATGGTGAAAAGTAAGTACTGACACCACGAAGTCAAACGATTCGTCGGGAAACGGCAGTTCTGCGGCGTCGGCGCACGGTAACAGAATAGGAAGCTTCCCGAGTTCCTTCCTCGCTTCAGCAAGCATGTCCTCGCTTGCGTCCAATCCAACAAGCCGCGTCTTCGGAAACTGCTCGTGTATCATCTTCAGAAATGTTCCGGTGCCGCACCCCAGATCCAAAAGCCGCTGACCCTCGCTAAGCGCAATAAATGTCAATGCTTTTTCATAGACGCGCCGGGCGCCGAAAATACCCATCACGCGATTGTACACTGCGGCCCGCCAGCCAGTTATGGTGTCGCTTTTTGTATGCATATCTGGGCAGAGTTAAGCATAACCGCGGGAGGCACGCAACATTCCTTATAGTTTTGGCACCGGAAGAGAGGAGTATTCTTTGAGCAGATTTTT
>CAYJWA010000012.1:0-19901 GCA_964373775.1 uncultured Candidatus Saccharibacteria bacterium
CAAGAATGATAAACGGCGGCGGCTTGACCTGCGACATCGCGAAGAGGAGCGCGATTGAGGTGAGCGCGCGCTCGCCGCCACTAAGCATCATAAGCCCTTTGATTTTTTTGCGCGGTAAACTCACTTCGATGTCGATGCCTGTTTCCTCCTCCCCGATGTCGCTTCCGAGCGAGTCGGGACCCCGACCCTCTGAAAGAGGCGCCGGGACTTCGTCCAGTAAGTTGTCTTCCAAATGTCGGATTTTCCTTTCCGGTTTTGATACGGAGAGTCGCGCCGTGCCGCCGCCGAACATAAGCGCGAAAAACTTCTGAAACTCTGCGTTTATCTTCTCAATACCGCTCCGGAACTCTTCATCCAGTTTCTGCGCTAACTCCTGTATGAGCGTGCGCAAGGTTTCGGCGCTTTTCTCAAGGTCGCCGAGCTCGCGCGCGAGAAAAGCATCGCGTTCGCTCGCCTCCTCAAACTCCTTGAGTACCTCTGCCCCGCTTCCCCCGCCCGCTTCTTCTATGCGGATTTTCAGCCGTTCAATCTTCCTGCGGCGGTCTTCCTGCGGCACCCGATCCGTTTCAGACGAATGTCTGTCCTTCTCATACTCCAAAATCTCACGGCCCACGAGAAGAATCCCTTCCGCAAGCTCGCGTTTGAAATCTGTCTCCCGGCGGTCTGTCTCCGCATGGCGCAAGCGAAGCGCGTTCAGCGCGCCGTGTAGTTCATTCTGCCGTGCCAGAATGCGGAATACCTCTTTCTCCGCGTCGCGGCTGGAATCCTTTTCTGCGTCAATCTCCGCGCGAAGAGCGTTTTCCTCACGCTGCGCCGTCTCTTCCGCCTCCTGAACCTCTTGAAGCTTTTTTTCAACGGTTTTCTTTTTTTCCGCAAGTCCCGCGAATTCTTGCACCATGTCGTCAGCCCCGCGTCCTTTTTTCTGCCGATGCCGTTCAAGAAGCGAGTGTATCGCCTCTTTGATGCGCCTGAGCGCTGCAAGGAGGATTGCGACATCCCGCTCGCCTTCGTCCACCAACACTGCGTCTATCTGACGCGCCAATCCCTCCACTTCGGAAAGCGGAATGACGGCGCTTTCCGACACCCGAGAGCCCCGGAGTTTTTGCAGACGCTCGGCTCCGGCAATTTCTCCTTCAAGCCGCCCCGCTTCGCGCGAGAGTACCTCGCGCTCCTTGCGCAGATGGTTCAGATTTTCTTCAATTCCGATAATTGCCTTGGTCTTTGCGTCTTTCCCACGGGTTTCTTCCAGAGTCCTCTTTGAAGCCGCGAGTTTCTTCTCTAATTCAGAAAGTTCTGCCTTTGGTCCGCGCTCCTCCCGCGAAATCTCCTGTTTTGAGAAAGCGATAGAGGAATGCTCGCTCGCAAGGTACTCGCGGTACAGAGCGCGCAATTCGTCTTTCATCGCCCGCGCCTTCTCTACCTTCTCCACCTGCTTCTTGAGAAAGGCGAGGTGCGGGGCAATCTCTCTGCGAAGCGACTCTACCTGCTTCACATTCTCTCCGGTCCTTTCAAGTTTGCGTTCGCTTTCCTCCCGCTTCCACTGGTAAATCTTGAGCCCGAGCGCGTCTTCAATCATCTCCCGCCGCTCGCGCATATTGGCGTTAAGAATCCTATCCGCCTCGCCCTGCGAGATGATGTGGTGCCCTGACGCGCCAATGTGCGCTCCGGCAAGAAGCTCTATAATGTCGCGGAGACGCACCTGGCTACTGTTCAAAAGATACTCGCTCGACGCGTCTCGATAGACGACGCGCTCGAGCACGACCTCATCAAAGTCGAGATTCAGAAGCTTTTTCCGGTTATCAAAAAAAAGTTTGACAGACGCGCGGCCGGAACGCCCCAAATCGGGTGACCCGTTCCAGATGAGGTCTTCGGTGCGTTTTCCCCGCATGCTCTTGATGGACTGCTCGCCCAAGACAAACCGAAACGCCTCCGCGATGTTGCTCTTGCCGCTCCCATTGGGCCCCACAATCGCCGTAATCGGCGTGTTGAAAGAAAGCTCGGTCTTCTTCGCGAACGATTTGAATCCGGTGAGTTCGAGAAATTTTAGGTACATGGCGTTTTCTGGCCTCCTCCCCTCTTTCGGGGGAGGATTGAGGTGGGGTGTTTCGCATGGGCGGCATTCGAAACGCCGCAATCCCCCACTTTTGATTTTCTGAAAACAAAAGTGGGGGATGCCACACAAAAGACGCCTTAATCATAGCGCACTTTCCCCAAACAAAAAACGCCTCGGAGTTACCGGGCGCCTCGTTACTCAAATTCTCAGCTATGCAAGACCATAACCGAAATTCTTACATTTCTCAAGGACTCGTCTGCCGCGGCGGACTCGCCTTTCCCTTTTCTCCCTATTTTGCATAGTACCACACTCCCCTTTCTTCCGCAACTTCCTCTTCCGTTGCAAGTAACACCGATAGGCAGTACTTGCAACGACCCCATCCTCTGCAAATAGAAATCAGGTAGGGATTGAATCGGACGGTTGTGAGCCAATCATTCCCCGTGCTTGACTTTGAAGCCGCGTTTTGCCGCCTGCGGTCCGGCTTGCTAACGCTTTTTTCCGAGTACCGTTTCAGCGCGGGTAAGGTCTTCGGGAGCGGTAATTTTAATCCAGCGGGTAGCTTCAATCACCGCAACTGGCAGGTCTCGCGCCATTTTTGAAACCGTTTGCGGGAGTCCCCACTCTCCTTCCCGGTCGGTTAGTTTGACCGGCTCGTAGGTAAAGATGCGGGAAGTGAGCACGAAGGCATTCGTGCTGATGAGTGCGCCTTTCGGATTGTATGTTCCCTCTATCACACTTTGCAGTCCACCTTCTTTGCCTAAAAGAACTCTCCCGCCCGCTCCCTCGGTGTCGGCCTTCATCACCAGAATCGCCTGCTCATGTGCAAGACATTTTTCAATGTCCGCCTTCGCATAAATATCGTCCGCCATGAGCACCAGAAATCTTTCGCGCAAAAATGGTCTCGCTTCCCACAACGCCTTTGCGGTTCCCTCAAGATTTTTTTGAACAACATAATGAATCCGCCGTCCTCGGAAGTTCTCGCCGAGGTATGCCCGAATCTGTTCTCCCCAATACCCGATAACCACAATCACCTCGTCCACGGTCTCCGGAAGCGCATCAAACGAGTAGTCCAGAAGCGCCCGCTTCCCAATCTTCAGAAGCGGTTTTGCGACCGTATTCGTAAGCGGCCGCATCCGTGTCCCTAATCCTGCGGCGAGTATGACTGCTTGCATCCCGTTAGAAGTAGGACGCGGACGCACAGAGTGCCGCATCATCTACTGTACTTATTGATAAGTTGATTTTCATGATTAACCCGGAACACTCCCGAGAACATCCGCGACTTCTAACGGGATTGCATAACAATAACTATAACTCATAACTGAATAACATATAACTGAATAACTATTCTGTTGTCCCCACCTTGCACACTTTTTATTCAACAAATCAGATTGACCGGAAGATTCGCCGTTGTGCTAGAATGCAGAGGCTGCTTTATCTTTCTTCGATTTAAATCTGACATTGTATTAGAAATTAGGTGAATTAGGAATTAGAATTACTTTCATGCCTGAAAGTTCCCTCCGCATCCCACCGCAAAACCTTGACGCCGAGAAAGCTCTTCTCGGTTCCATTATGCTCCGCCCCGGCGGCATCTTTGAGGTATTGGATATTGTCTCAGAGCAATCGTTTTATTCCGGACGACACCGACTCATCTGGAAAACTATGTTGGAGCTCTCGTCCAAGAATATCCCGATTGACTTGCTTTCGCTTTCTTCCCGGCTCACGGAGAAAACGGAGCTGGAAGCCGCGGGAGGGGCGAGTTACCTCGCGGAACTTGCCGCGAGCGTTCCCTCTGCCACGAACCTTATCCATTACGCGGAAATCATTCAGAAAAAATTCTTGATGCGGAGCATTATTGACGCATCCGCCTATCTCGGGGAACTCGGCTATGCTGAAGCGGAAGATGTGGAGACGCTCCTGGACCGCGCCGAGAAGCGCGTCTTTGAAATCACGAACCGATCTGCTCTGCACGCGTTCGTAGAACTGCGCGAGACCCTCAGCGAGGCGTGGGAGCGGCTGGACCGGCTCCACAAATCACGCGACGAACTGCGCGGAATCCCGACCGGCTTCCAGGAATTGGACAACAAACTCGCCGGTTTTCAGAAATCAGACCTTATTATTCTTGCCGCACGGCCTTCTATGGGAAAGACCTCGCTTGCGCTTGATATCGCCCGCATGGCGGCGACCGGGCACAATATCCCGGTGGGTATCTTCTCTCTTGAAATGAGCTCGCAACAACTGGTGGACCGCATGCTTGCCGCGGAGTCGCGCGTGGATGCGTGGAAACTCCGCACGGGACGGCTGAACGCGGCGGACGAATTCGGAAAAATCCGCGATTCACTGGACCGCCTCTCCAAGGCGCCCGTCTATATTGACGACCAGCCCGCGAACAATATCTTAAAGATGCGCTCCGTAGCGCGCCGCCTCAAGAGCGAGAAGGACCTTCAGCTGATTATTGTGGATTATCTCCAGCTGATGGCGCCGGCGCACGCGCGACACTCGGACAATCTCGTCCAGCAGGTGACGGAAATCTCGCGTTCACTGAAGCATCTCGCGCGCGAGCTTGATATTCCGGTGCTCGCGCTCTCCCAACTCTCGCGTGCGGTAGAGAGCCGCGGCGGCAGACCTCGCCTCTCCGACCTTCGTGACAGCGGAAGCATTGAACAAGATGCGGATGTCGTGATGTTTATTCACCGCGAAGACAAATACAAGGAGGATTCGGATAGACCAAATATCGCCGAGATTCTGATTGAGAAACACCGCAACGGTCCGACCGGCAAAGTTGAACTTTACTTTGATGAAAAGAAGGCGACATTTCTCTCGCTTGAGAAAAGCGAGTTTACCGACTTTGATAGGGCTAAAGCTGAATCTTCACAACCATTTTAACGTTAGTTTTCTTTACTTTCGTATGGTTTATGCACGACCATCAAAGTCGGAAACGCGAAGTCCGAAGTTCGAAGCTCGAAGAGTAAAAACAAAAGGGATTTAACTTCTTCCAACTGCGAACTTCTAGCTTCGAACTTTTACGATGACCACATTTGATAAGTTAGTTGATATATTCCGCTCCTTCCCCGGTATTGGGCCGCGACAGGCAAAACGGTTTGTGTATTTTCTGCTGTCTCAAGAGCCGAAGTTTGTCGCGGAACTCGCGCGGCTTGCGGAAGCATTACAGAAAGAAATTATCCAATGCGCAAAATGCTTTCGCTTTTTTCAAAGGAAAATCGGAGCCGCGCTGTGTTCGGTCTGCGCTGACCCGAATCGCGAGACCGGCGAGCTTATGGTCGTCGCCAAGGACACCGACCTTGAAGCGATGGAGAGAAGCGGCATCTATCACGGACGCTACTTCGTCCTCGGCGGCACCATGCCGCTCATTGAGCGAAAGAACGCGGACAGGCTCCGCCTAAAAGAATTGTTATCTTTCATTGAAGGTCAAATTATGCGAGCATCTGATTCTCGTAACTTACGAGAATCAGATGCTCGTAAATTGCGCGAGGTAATCCTCGCTCTTTCCGCAAACCCCGACGGCGAACACACCGCCGACGAACTCAAAAAACTCCTTGCCCCCTTTTCCATCAAAATCAGCACGCTCGGCCGCGGACTCTCCACGGGAAGCGAGCTCGAATACGCGGATAAGGAAACGCTCAAATCAGCCCTCAAAAACCGTTCTGTGTAGGACTTCCTTTCATGTTTTAGCATTTGCTCACGGCCGTGAGCAAATGCTCAAGTAAGCTATTACGCAAAAGTTGACAGAAATTGTATTTGGTGATAATGTTGCGAGCGGGGTTCATTAGTGACGGCCTATGTTAGGTTGTTTTTTGTTCTCCGACAACTGAAAATCCTTTATGAAAAACCCGCTGAAAACGGGCGCGGCAATCGTAGCTTGCGCGTTATTCACTCTCGTCGCAACCCTTACCCTGAGCGCCACCGGCATCACTATTCGCAGGCCAATGGCGAACCAGAGGTTTCGCGTCGGCGAACTGATAGGCTTGGAATGGCAACACAATCCCGCACACGCAGGAAAAGAGGTCATCCTCCGAATTACCCTGACGCCAACCCAGACACAAACATTGGACTTCCCAGTCTCAACCCAACTTGCGGACGAACTGATTACTGTTCCTGGACCTGTTTCGGGAAACACATTCACATGGGTGATCCCCTTTGATTTCCCCGTTGGGAATTACGAGATCACTGTGATTGAAGTCATCCAAGGCGACCTGGGGAGCATTTCATGGGAGAATGTCCCGGTAGAGATAAGACCGCTGCCGAGCATCAAATTCGCAGAACGGTATGGTGCAACCAATCGGGTTGGCACATTCCCGAAGTTCAACTTCACGATGCTGGGAGCGGAGCTTTCGGAAGTACGGGCCTTTCTATCAAAGGATGGCACGATACTCGGAAGGCTTGGGGGAAGCTTAGGTTATGTCTCTTCTGGCAATCTAAATAACCGAGGAGATGTGAGCTGGGACCTCACCCAGTACATCGTGGGACAAAATGAATACCGCCTGCCAGCGGCCGGCACGGGATACAGTGTCGTATTGGGAATTATGAAAACCCCGTGGATTGACAGCCAAATTCCAAGCCGCCGAACAGGTGACTTCGTTGATTTTGACGAAACGGAGAAGTTTACGCTGACTCCGCCGGCCCCCTTCCTCTTCGGAGGTATTCAGAAGTTCCCTACCCCGAGAGGCATACTGTATGTCATCGGGGAAACCGGCATACCGTACTCCCTGTCATATAGCACCGAACTAGGAGGGGGGTGGGTCCCTGTCGGAAAATTTGTTTCGGGTGCAGAGATAACCACTATCACGGTAGAACTTCCTCCAAATCGGCCAGTCGGATTCTTCAGGCTGGAACCGAATAATGCTGGACAAACACTCGCGAATATGGGAACTCGCGAAGCAAAAGTTTCTCTCACGGTGAAGTGAAAGCTCCCCCGGTAGGAGACCGGCCAAACAGATTTCTCATCACGAACGACGCGGGACTACCAACCGCGTTGTTTTTTTATTGCTCAAACAAAATCGCCCGATGAGCGGGCGATTTATATTTTCGCAATCTTCACCTTTTACATTCTTATGTAAAAGTCCGGAAGGGGTCGGGGAAACTGTAGTTTCCCCGTGAAGGAGAACAGCGACCGGAGGGAGCGCTGAGGACCGTGGGTCCTCAGAATTAAAATTGCCAAGCTTTATATCTTGGCAATTTTAATTTTCATATACTGCTGACGGTGGCCGCGGAGCTTGAAGTAGCGGCTCTTGGCTTTGTACTTGATGACCTCAATTTTGCGGTCGCGGCCAGCTTCAGTAATCTCGGCCTGCACTTTGGCCCCTGCGATGTAGGGAGCGCCAACGGTTGTGTCTGCACCATCATCCTGAAGAAGCACCTTGTCAAAGGTAACCGTGTCGCCCTTTTTGAAATCGCCGGAAAGTTTCTCTATCCTCACCGAGTCCCCCGCCGCGACCTTATACTGTTTTCCGCCTGTTTCAATAACGACAAAAGTCATATAGCCCGCTATGGTACGCGAAAAAGACCTGAAAAGCAACTGTTTGTGGTTCAAACAGGGTCGTTAACTAATCAAGACCTTCGCAACACTTCAAGAGGTGTTTGATAATTAATTCCCCTGTGCAAGCGCTCGCCATTGTAATACGGCAGATACCGTGCTTGACGGGGGGGGTTGGGAAGGAATCCGCGCGGGCGAGTCCGTCGCCCCGCCTCCATATCCCCAGAAAAATAGTGGCGGGGCGCATCAGGAATTCCGCTCAAAAAGGTTCGCGCAAATGCTAGAATAACACCACACCGCAATCCCGCCGCAAGGCGGGATTGCGGTGTGCTATTCTTCCAACATCGGCTTTTCAAGCGCCAGCGGCTCGAACTCCATCGAACTGCCCGTGATGCGCAAAATATCTTTATCTATTTTCTTGAACTCCTTGCCTGATGCGGTGTAGTGGTTCACGACGGTCCCGAGGGCGTTGCCGAGCTTCTGGTGATACTCCTCGTAACTCAAGAGGTGCTTTTGCAAGCTCTCCACATTGGCGCGAATGGCCTTGGCGGATTCTTCTATCTGGAGCGCTTTCAGCCCCTGCAAGACGGTCTGGAGATACGCGAGGAACGAGGTCGGCGAGACGATAATCACATGCTTTTCCTTAAAAGCGTACTCTACCAAATCGCGCGTGTTTATCTTCACCGCTCCCACTTGCGCCACCAGCAAGTCATAGTAAATCGCTTCGTGCGGAATAAACATGAACGCAAAGTCCATGGTGCCCTCGCTTGGCTTCACATACTTCGCGGTCTCATCAATCCGGCCCTTGAGGTCGGTCTTGAACGCTTTTTCCAAACGTTCGCGCTCCACCGGGTCTTTCTCCTCCACGAGCCGGTTGTAATTTTCAAGCGAGAACTTTGAGTCAATCGGGATTATCTTCTCCTTCACGAACACCACTGCGTCCACGATGGTGCTGTCCTTAAATCCGTACTGCATCTGGTACGAGCCGGTCGGGAGAACATTTTTGAGCAAGGTCTCTAAATAGTACTCGCCCAAAATCCCCCGCTGTTTCGGGTTCTTCAAAATATCCTGCAAGTTCTGCAACTGGTCCGCAAACGACACCACCTGCCGATTCGTCTCATCAAGCTTCACGAGTCCCTCTGTCACTTCTTTAATCAGGTTCGCGGACTCTCGGAACTGGTTCCGCATCGTCTCCCCCATCTGCTTCGTACTCTCCCCGATTTTGTGGTCAACCGTGCGGGTAAGTTCGTTCATCTGCTGGAGCAGGAGCTGAAACGCCGGGTCATCGGGCTTTTCTGCCTTCTGTCTGCCGAAACGAAGCAGGAGTATAATAACCACGATTGAGAGGACGGCACCAAGAGCCGCAAAGATGATCGCAAGGACGGTCTCCATGACGAGATTATAGCAGAGTTGTGCTAGGATTAAAGGTGCGGGTTAAGATGCCGGATTAGGTTAGGTTAAGAATCTTTCCAACCGTAACCCTTATTCCAAACTGGTTTCAGCACCCTAACCCCAAACCATGCCACTCACTAAAGACATAGAAACCCAAATCCCCGAAGCCATGCGGGCAAAGGACAGCGTGCGGCTTACTGTGTTACGGGGCATTAAAGCCGCCTCGGTCAACGAGGTCATTGCAAAGCGGCGCAAGCCGGAGGAGACGCTCTCGGATGAAGAAACGCTCGCCGTGATAAAGCGGCTCGTGAATCAACACCGGGACTCCATTGAGCAGTTCCGCAAAGGCGGACGGGAGGAACTGGCGAGAGCCGAGGAAGAGGAACTGATAGTGCTGGAATCCTTTTTGCCAAAGATGATGAGCGCAGACGACATTCGTGCGGTTGCAGAACGAAAAAAGCAAGAACTCGGCATCGCCGACAAGACCAAAATGGGGAAGCTTATCGGCTCCGTTATGAAAGAATGTACCGGTCGCGCGGATGGCGTTCTGGTAAAATCAGTGGTAGAAAAACTCCTTGCAAATTCAGCACCGTAAAAAGCGATAGGGCTTCTTTGCCCATTCCCCCGCGTACGCCACCCCAATCCGCGGCGCGCGTTGGAATTCCCTTTCATCTGCCGACCTTCCCGGTTCTATCCACAGTCCGGTCTTGACATTGGCTTTTTTGTTGTTGAAACGTTTGTCAATTTTCAAGAACCGAGTGAGCCGCGCTGGTCCGTCTAATTTACATCCGACTTCAGCGGCAACCGCTGAAGTCGGATGTAAAGTTCCAGCGCGGATAAGCACTGCCGCCGGGTATCCGACTGGCCCCGTCACAATGTTCAGCATCCAATGCATCCCGTAGGTGAAATAAACATACCAGAGTCCTGCTTCTCCGAACATTGGCGCGTTTCGCGCTGTCTGCCCACGGTTTGCATGCGATGCCTCATCATGGGGCCCATCATACGCTTCCACCTCCGTAATCTCCAACCGAATTAGCTTCCGCCCCTGCCGTCGGCACAGAAGACAGCCCAGTAGATCCTCGGCCACGGCGAGCGTTGGTCGGTTGAAAAAATCTTGCTTTAATACTTTCCCCATCGGTCATATTTTTGCCGATTTTCAGAAAAATTGCTATAGTTTTTCTGCTTTTGGCATTTAGTGTTTGGCTAAATCAATTCGGCTTAGGAGAATTGACCGCCAAATCTGCCTTAGGCGGATTTTCGGCCTCATCGTCTAGCCTGGCCCAGGACACGAGATTCTCAATCTCGGAACATGGGTTCGAATCCCATTGAGGTCAAAATTCTCATTTTTAATTCTCCCCAAACTCTCCGACCGGAGAGTTTGGGGAGAACGGACAGAATGGTGAGATACAGCATCTCACAGAAACAAACCCACACTAAATGTTTGCTCCAGAGCAGAAAGACTTAAAACCCTCGGTTTCAAGAACTTCCGATACGGGGAAGCGAGAGTTTCCCCGACCCCTTTCGCCCCATTGGTCTCGCTATCGCTTTGACCACTGCGGAGATTTCCGCGCCTTCTTGAGTCCAAACTTGCGGCGCTCCTTGGCGCGCGGGTCGCGCTTCAGGAAGCCCGCTTTTTTTAACTTCTTCCGGAGCTGCAAGTCGTGAGCAATAAGCGCACGGGCCATTGCATGACGAAGCGCCTCTGCTTGGGCCGAGAGCCCTCCGCCCCCAATCCGCGCCGTGATTCTGAAGCGGTGCATTGCTTTGGCTTTTGCGATTGCTTCAGTCGCGACCCGCCTCTGCTCGGTGGTCTTAAAATAGGCCCCACTATCCTTTCCGTTCACCGTTACAGAAGGTTTTGCGTCCACCCTGATGCGAACGCGGGCAATCGCGGTCTTCCGCCGGCCAACGGCTTCTATATATGTTGTTTTTTTATTACCCGCTTCCATATTTCTATACTGTAAGGGTAATCTTCATTCGATTGAATCAAATATCGAATATCTAATCTCGAAAAATAAGCAAATATGAAATACCGAACTCCCTGTTAACTTCGCACGGTTAACCTCTTGATTAACCTTGACCGTTGTCTATTCCGGGGGAGCATTCCCAGAACAACCTTGCGCAGAAGCTCCCCATACCCTTTTTTTTCGATAAACTCCTTCATACTTATTTCGCGCCTTCCACCCGGGTACCCAGAGTAACGATTATACCGCGTCTCGTCTTTTTTTTTCTCAGAGAGCGCAAGCGCACTCGCGTTCGCTATTTCCACGGTGCAATCCGGAAGTTCGTTTCTTGCAAAGTCCGGCCTTCCCTTCCCGCGCAAAAGAGCCGCTGCCTCGCTCGCGACTCGTCCCAGCTTTTTTCCTTGAGCATCAATGGTATATTTTGCCATAAGCGTTTAGAGTTTAGCGTTTAGCGTTTAGTAAAGAGGTTTCTTCTCGTGTCCCTGCTAGTCGCTAACCGCTAATCGCTTCTCTACACTAGTTCTATCACCGCCATCCTCGCCCCGTCGCTTCTGCGCGCGCCGGCTTTTATGACGCGCGTATAACCGCCGTTGCGGGAGATGTATTTCGGCGCAACCTCCGCGTACAACTTCGCAAGACCCGCGCTCCCGCCCAGGCGCGAAACAACGAGGCGCCGAGACGCAACCGTGTTCTGCCGCGCACCCGTAATCAGCCGCTCGGCGAAGGGACGAAGCGCTTTTGCCCTGGCTTCTGTTGTGCGAATGCTGCCGTCGCGAAAAAGCGAACGCGCAAGTGTCCGCAGCAGCGCTTTTCGCTGATTCCGTTCCCGGCCGAACTTTTTCACTCGGTTGTGATGACGCATACGATTAAAGCTCGAGGCTCTAAGCACTAAGTTCGAAGAAGATTTAAAGCTTTCAATTCCTAAGGAGTCTGAACCCTTCGAGCTTCGAACTTAGAGCTTTCTCCTACTTTAGCGTGATTCCCATTCCCCCCAAGACCTTCTTTATCTCCTGCACGCCTTTGGTGCCCAATCCGTCAATATCCAAAATATCCTCTTCCTTCTTGCGAACGAGCCCGCCGAGAGTCCGAATGTTTGCTCCTGCGAGCGCGTTCGCGGTCCGAACAGAAAACCCAAGCGTCTCAATGCGGGTTTTCAGCAATTCCGTGTCAATCTCTTTTCTCGGGAGCTTCGCCTCTTCCGTTTCACCGACCACTTCCTTCACGAGCGCGGAATCTTCTGCCGGTTCCTCAAATCCGATAATCGCCTTAAGCTGGACAATCATGATTTCTATTGAGCGCTCCAGTGCCTCGCGGGCCGTGAGAGACCCATCCGTCTCAATAAAAATCCTCAAACGGTTAAAATCAGTGCGGTTGCCGACGCGCATGTTCTCTACCTCATAATTTACCCTCCGAATGGGGGAAAAGATGGCGTCCAGAGAAATAGCTCCAATCTCCACCCGCTCTTTCTGAATGACCTCCTTGGGAACATACCCGAGTCCTTTCTCCACCCGAAGCTCCATATCAAGTTCTGCGCCTTTTTCCGTGAGCGTCGCGACGGGCTGGTCGGGATTCAAAATGCCCACCTGTCCGGGCACGGTTAGGTCCGCGGCGGTAACAGCGCGGACTCCTTTCACCTTAAGGGAGAGCGTCTGTGGCTCATCGCTGTACATGACGAACCGTATCCGCTTCAGATTCAGGATAATGGCAACAACATCTTCCCTGACTCCTGCAATAGTGGAAAACTCATGCGGTACCCCCGCAATTTTAATGCTTGTGAGCGCGGCTCCCGGAAGCGAAGAGAGAATGATGCGCCGAAGCGAATTGCCCAATGTATGTCCATAGCCCGGATACAGCCCGTCAATTTCATACGAGCCGGAAAAACTATCCTCCTTGACAGCGCGTGGTTTGGAAGGAAACCCGATGCTCCAATCAGCCATAGAGATAAGGGCGAGAAACAATTATGCGCGGCGGCGCCGATACAAAAAAGGAGGTCGCCATAACACAATCATCCTCATCCCCCTGTTATTAGTTTTTAATGATTCGTTGGTACGGAAAGGATATAAACAGTGAGGATACCTTATTACGCGAAATCTTGCAATACGAACTGCGAATGTCGGACGAAATGCGAAACAAGAGGAAAGTGGATAGAGATGGTTGCAACCGCAGACGGTTCCCTTTCGTATTTCGTCCTGAACCCGTCCGACGGGTCGGACGAGGGTACATTATTTGTAGTTCGTACTGTATTATCTGCTGTAAAATTGCAGAATTGCCGCGATATCAAACAAAAGTTCGGCCCGTATTAGCCGCGGAATCGCCGTTACGGTTGCCTCTCCCTTCGCGGCATCAAACGAAAGCCACAGCGGCACATTCCGGTCTCTGACCTTATCCGCCATATTCATCAAGGGCTGTTTGGCTCTGCTTTCCGGCCGCACTTGAATCACATCGCCGACGGAGAGAGAAAAAGAGGGAATGGTTACCCGTTTTCCGTTCACCAGAAAATGACCGTGAGCGGCAAGTTGGCGTGCCGCTTGCCGCGACGGCGCAATGCCCAGACGGTACAGCGCATTGTCAAGACGCAGTTCAAGCGAGGCATAGAGCGTCTCTGCCGGTGCGCCTCGCTTTGCAATCGCCCCCGCCGCATATCGTGCGAACTGCCTCTCGCCGATTCCATACAGATAACGCGCCCGCTGTTTTTCATGAAGTTGCATTCCAAAATCGCTCTTGCTGTATCCGCCGCGAACTCCACGCTTCACTCCCCGCCCGGCTGCGCGGATTGCATATTTGGGGGACTGGGTTTTCTCAAAAAGGTCTGCCCCCAGGCGGCGTGCTCGTTTGTATCGTGGTCCTATCTGCATAATGTTTAGCTTTTAGCGTTTAGCCTTTAGAAAATGAAGAATATCTTAACTATGCGCTAACCGGTAATCTCTTCTCTATACTCTGCGTGCGCGCGGGGGACGCGGACCGTTATGCGGCACCGGCGTCGCGTCGCGAATGGAAATAACGGAAAACCCCTTTGAAAGAAAACTGCGGATGGCGGATTCGCGGCCCGACCCGACTCCTTTCACAATGACCGAGACTTCGCGAACTCCCATCTGCTGCGCCTTCTGCGCAAGCGCATCACCTACCTTTGCCGCGGCAAAGGGAGTCCCCTTTTTTGCCCCCTGAAAACCCAATCCCCCGCTGGAGGCGAAGGCAACCACATTCCCCTTCGTATCCGCGAGAGACGCGCGCGTATTGTTGTATGTTGATAGCACAAAAAGAATGGCGCGGTCAAGCGAGCGCTTTTTTGTCGGCGCGGCGACCATCCCCTTGCCGGCGCTCTCCGTCTCTCCTTTTGCAACGATGCGTTTTTTGCCCATATTTTTTGAAAACTCGAAATTCGAATATCGAAATTCGAAACAATTAATTCCTAAACTCTCCAAAACACAGACCGCACAAGGTCCGAACAAAACACAAACTTTTCAAAGCACAAAAAGCAAAAATTCGCCTTTTCGTTTGTGTTTTTCATTTTTTGTGCTTTGTGCTTTGTGCTTTGTTTGGGTTTTGCCAGCCCGACTGGAATAACGCAGTCGTTCGGGCGGGTGTATTGTGTTTTGTGCCTTAGAAGATATTTCGTGCTTCGGATTTCGTGCTTCGTGCTTATTTCTTCTCCACCGCTCTCCGTCCCGTTCCCATGGTCTTTCTGATATTGCCCCTGCGGGTCCGCGAGTTTGTCTTGGTCCGCTGCCCGCGAGCCGGCAGTCCTCTCAGATGGCGGATTCCGCGATATGCCTTTATATCCTTCAGACGCTTTACATTGCCGGCAACCTCGCGTTTTAAGTCGCCCTCAATCTTCAATTGCTCCAGCCCGCGGCGAATTGCATTTTCCTCATCAAGCGTCAGCTCCTTCGCTTTTTTCCCGTAAGGAACCTTCGCGGTACCCAATATCTGAAGCGCACGCGAATGCCCGATTCCGTAGATAGTGCGGAGTCCGTATTCGAGACGTTTATTGTCGGGAATGGTGATACCGGAAATACGCATGAAATATGAAATATGAAGTATGAAATACAAGAAAGAGCCTCCTTCTATTCCATGTTACATATTGCGTGTTACATACCCTTATCCTTGTCTTTGCTTATGCCTTGGATTGCCCTTGCAGAGCACATACACATACCCCTTCCGACGTACAACCGTGCACCGCGCGCAGATTTTCTTGACTGAGGCTTTGACTCGCATACGAATAAGCACTAGCAAGTATCGGCGCTTTAGGCTCTCGGAAAGAGTCTCCTCATACCGAAAGCCTAGAACCCAAAAGTCTAGAGCCTTTTAATTATTCTCCCTTTTCCCCCGTACGGGTCAATCTCAAGCGAGACCCGGTCTCCAATGAGGACGCGGATACGGTGAAGCCGCATCCTTCCCGCAAGGTAAGCGAGGATTTCCTCTCCGGAGTCCAGGCGCACCCGGAATAAGGTATCCGGAAGCGCCTCGGTCACCGTACCGCCAACTGCTGGGTTTTTCTTTGCTCCAGAGGGCATTGCGATACCGTAACGCGAAATACTAACAAAATACTCCCGCGCTTGTCAAATCATTGCGAAATGAAAATCAAAACAGCGGATTGTTGAAATTCTCTTATTGTTACGGAGACGACGGTTCCGTAACGGTCTCAATTTTTATCTTTCCCGCCTTATCCGGAAAACTGCGGCGCCAAAACGGACGGAGGATAACATCTGCCTTCTCAATCGCAGGAAATGCCGACAACACTCTCGCAACTTCACTTTTCTGCTTCCCGCGGAGCGCCTCGGCAAGCCCTGCCCCGTCAAAGAGAGAAATGAATCGCGCCTGTCCTGACAAGGAGAAAGAAATACGATTCTCATCAGGGGAGTCGGACACAAATTGAAATGCGAGCGAATCCAGCGCAGGAAGAGAAGCGGGTTGGTCGTCAAAGCGGGGAAGCTTTTTCCGCGCAATGGCTTCGGTCAACTCCGCGCGAGGCAGAAAGAAGGCGGCCAACGCAATCTTTTCGCGCACTACGGCCTCGGAGTTGCCGCGCTCCAGAGTGGGGAGCGATTCCGCGGTAATGCGATACGCGCCGTCAAAGAAGACAGCGTCTTTCAAAACAGCCCGCTTTGCCTGCGCCAGCAATTCCTCCGTAATTCTTGTCCGGATATTTTCCCGCGCGGTCTTCTCCGCGGCCTCTTCCGGAATCCGCACCACGCCCTCAAATCCTCCGGAAAGAGCGGTTTTTGACCGCGCATAAAACGCCGCATACCGAGACGAGTCGTTCTTGAATCCCGGAACCGTAAAATCAGTCAGCGGGCTGTTAAATGCCTCTCCCGGCGAGTCCGCAAAAACAACCGCTTCCACGCTTCCCGGAATCAATCGCCCACCCTCTTTTTTCTGACCCGGCACCACGATAGAACGGTCAATCCGATATATTCGACCCTGTGGACTTTCAAAACGAGTGTTCTTGATGAGCCGTTGCGGCGCCGTGGAGAAATTATTATAAACGACAATCGTCCCGGTTGCGCGCAAAGACACTCGCTTCTGCTCCAACGCAGGAATCACCTCTTCTCCGATTTTCTGAAATGGCACCGTTACGAAAGAAAGCGCTCCTGCGGCAGTTGCGGCGCTCTCGGCTCCAAAATTATCCGCAAGAGTTATGGCGACGCTCCGCGGAGTTACGATAACAGTCGCCCCGGTAAATGCCCAGGAAAATACAATGAGGAGCACGGCAACGGAGGCGCAAACAGAGAGCCACAACGCCGTTTTTGACCACCCACCGTCAATAATTTCAACCGTCTCAGGGCGGTCTTCCTCATAGAGGAGCGGTTCGTCATTACCGGATGTTTCACCCCTCCTCCGGTTTTCGGGCAGTGGAATGCGGCGCACCGAGCGCCGGTCGCTCACTTTAATGTCGCTGATAGGAGTTTTCATGGAAATCGCTGAACTGACGCGGAACGAAACCAAGACGGAGCCGAATCAGAACCCTTCCGTGCCACTTCCGCGTTCTTGTTCCGCTTCGGTTTTGTGTTCACTTTCATTATACCACTTACTGAACTATGCAAACAAGGTGCGCCCGCCCCGCAACTGATTAGCGTACACGGTCTCAAGCATCAGAAAGGAATCAGCCGCGGCGCCGGGGGAGCTCATCGCGAGATGGGAGCGAAAGAACTCCCCGCGCAGGACAGACACCGTAGGAACGGCTTCAGAGGAAACGGACTCTCTAACCTTCTCGCGCAGGAAGTTCGCAAAAATCTCGGAGCAGTCGGTATCCACAGAGAGATAGACAGAGGAAGGCAAAATCGGCTCGTCAGAAAATTGAGCGGTTGATATGTTGAGTTCTCCGAGCCACGAATCGCGGAAAGAATGCAAAAGAGCCGTCGTGCGTTCTTCTTGTCCTGCGTGCAAGTTCTTCTCTCGCGTTAACGAAAGAATCGCCGCCGCGACAGAAGGAGAGGAATGCGCGCCTTCCGCGAGCGCGCGAATCAGATGATTGCGGCCACGAGGAAAAGAGAATACTCCGCGAAGCGCGCGCTTTCTTACGATAACCGCCTCAGTCATCTCTCCCCCAATATCCAGAAACAAAAAATCCTCCGCACCCGGAAACAATTCGCGGAGCGTGGAGATGGCGGAAAGCGCGTAAGAATGAAAACGGGCGCGGCGCGGGTGAATGAAATGCTCCACCGTATCTCCGATTGCCGAGAGAAGAGCGCGCGGGGCGCGACTCTCAAAAAAAGAAAAGGAAGCGGTAGAGGCAACCTTCCCGACTGGCTCCTCGGTTTCGTACCCATTGAGGCGGGCGGAGAGAAGCAAACGCTCAAATCGCGTGACAACCGGGGGGATTTTCCGCTCCGCCACATCCGTGGTCTCCGCTACTTTTTCTCTCTCCCCGTCCGAATGGCGTACGAGCTCCGCAATCACCTGCTCGGTGATGGTCAACGGCTCCTTCTGCGAAAGAGAGAGGGTTTTGGTGCGGGAGGAACACCACGGCGCCGCGAGTACGAACAGGGCTCCGGCAACTTTGAGGCGGCGCGCGGAGAGGCCGGCGCGCGGTATGCCCTCGGCAAGGAGAGAAAGGGTTGCCCGGGAAAGAGCGCGAAGCATGAGCGGCTGCAGCTGTTTCGCGCGGAGAGTATCCTGAAACGAAAGCTCGGCGCGCTCCGTTGCAAGCAAAATCGGCTTGTGCGATTCGGAGATAAGCGCAAGCGCGGCTCCCACGCTCCCGCTTCCGATGTCAAAAATAAGAACGATTTCGCCTGTGGTATGCCGGTGCCTGCGAGAAAAAAAAGGAAACATAGCTCAAGTATATCACGGGTGAGAATGAAATATAGAACATGAAGTATGTAACACGAAGAAAAGAAACAAGCTCCTTCATTATTTCATGTTACATGAGAACTGCTTTGATTCTCCGCACTCCCGCACTTACTGCTTCTTCTTTGGTAATTTTGAACTTCGTATCCCTCGGATTACCTTCGGGATCAGTCCTACAGGCAAGCTCGCCTGTACGGCTGACATGAGGTCCGCCGCAGAATTCTTTTGAGTACGCGGTGTCCAGAGAGTTGCCGATATAATGCACCAGCACTTCATCGGGATACTTTTCGTCAAAAAAGTGGAGTGCGCCGCTCTTTTTCGCTTCTTCAAGCGAAAGTGTTACTTTCTGCACCGGCAAATCCGCTTGTATTTTCTCGTTCACGATGCCCTCTACTTTTTTCTTTTCCTCATCCGCCATTTTTCGCGGAAACGCAAAATCAAACCGCAATCGTTCCGGTGTGATGTTGCTCCCTTTCTGCTGTACCTCCTTCCCCAGCACATCGCGTAACGCCTGATGCAGAAGGTGCGTCGCGGTGTGATACTTCACCGACATCTCGCTCGTATCCGCAAGTCCGCCCTTGAACTTCTTCTCCGCCCCCGCACGCGAAATCTCTTGATGTTTTTTCATCTCTTCATTAAAACCCACAGCATCAACTTTTCTTCCTTTCTCTTGTGCAAGTTCCGCAGTCAATTCAAACGGGAAACCATAGGTAGTGAAGAGCACAAACGCTTCAGAGCCGGAAATGTCCCTATCGCTAATTTTCGCAAAATGCTTCATCCCCCGCTCAAGCGTCATTTCAAACTTCGTTATCTCACCAATAAATACCGTTTCAATCATTCTGATGTTCTCAAGAACTTCAGAATAGACGGTTCCGTACATTTCTCCGATACATGCGATTGTTTTTTGATACCACGCTGAATCCAAACCGCATACCTTTCCCAACCGAACGATTCTGCGAATAATCCGGCGCAAGATATATCCTCTATCTGTATTTGACGGAACAACTTCGTCCGCAATCAAAAATACCGAGGCGCGTAAATGGTCGGCAATAATTCTTTTGGAACGAGCATCTCCGTTCGGTACACATTCATCCAATCTCGCCATAATCGGCGCAAACGCATCCGTCTCAAATATGCTTTCCTTTTTCTGAAGCACTGTTGCAATGCGCTCTAATCCAGCACCCGTATCAACATTTTTCTGCGGAAGTTTGCCAACAATCTTCCCGTCTTTTTTAAGGTACTCCATAAAAACATTATTCCAGATTTCAACAACTTTCTGTTCTTTGTCCGCTTCAAGAAATTTCTCGCGCGTTAAATCATCCAATCCCTTTTCAGTAAGGTCATAATACATCTCCGTATCGGGTCCACAGGGACCGTTTTTCCCCGCTTCCCACCAGTTTTTTGACACGGGCAAAAAATAAATCCTGTTTTTCGGAATACCAACCCGTTCCCAAATCATCGCTGATTCTTCATCTCGTGGCACATTCTCATTGCCCTCAAAAACCGTTACATAAAGGCGTCTCTGGTCAAGACCAAAACCTTCTTTTTTAGAGGTAAGCAGTTCATAACTCCATTTAATCGCATCTTCTTTGAAGTAATCGCCGAGTGACCAATTACCAAGCATCTCAAAAAAAGTATTGTGAGTTTTGTCGCCAACCTCGTCAATGTCTATTGTCCGGAAACATTTTTGTATGTTCACAAGCCGCTTCCC
>CAYJWA010000013.1:0-15890 GCA_964373775.1 uncultured Candidatus Saccharibacteria bacterium
TCAGGGTATCGGAAAGCCGTCCGGACTAGTTCGTTCAGCCGCATAAAAAACCAATTTGACTGCACGCGAGACCGCTCACAGCGCCTCGCTTTTTTTCTGCAAAAGAAGAAAAAACTACACCACATCCTGAAATCCTGAACACCCGATGTTGATGTTGACGCGAGGTAGCGGGGCGCCGCGAGGCGCTCCGCCTTCGCGCCCCCCGCGTCCGCAACTTTTTCTTCGGTCTCAAACCTCACGACACTATTCCTTGTCCACGCTCCACTTTACTTAGGTAAAGTGGAGCTGGGGAACGATTTTTTCTACTTACCCAACACTCTCACCACGCCGTTGTTTGCATCCACTTCCACTATATCCCCGTCTTTGAGGACTTTGGTGGCAATCTTGGTGCCGATGATGCAGGGTTTGCCCATTTCGCGGGCGACAATGGACGCGTGCGAGGTGATACCGCCTTCGTTTGTCACGAAAGCCGCCGCGCGCTCCATCACGTGGATAAAGTCAACGGATGTCATAATCGTGACTAGAATATCCCCGCGCTCCACCTTATGAAAATCTTTTGAGCTGAAGACAACTTTCACCGTCCCGCGGACCGAACCACGGCTTGCGCTAAAGCCGCGAATTTCCTTTATGTCTGAATCTGTAACCGCCACTTTTGAAATAGTCCCGCCTCGAAACTGGCCCACAAAGTCAAAAACTGTTTTGGTTTCCTCCGGGTTTAAAAACACAACCTCGCCCTTCCTGTCATTAAAAAAAGCAACAACTTTTCTCTCCTCTTTCTTACACTGGAGCAAAACATTTCCCCCCGCAATCACCTGCCCTATCTCCTCCGCCGTAAGGTAAAAACAGTCGCGCCAGCCAGCGCCACCAGCGCGGAGCGCAATCGCTTCAAAAATGGGACGGTACCGAAGCGACACTTTTGAAAAAACGCTCTTGCGAAACTCGTTCAAAATCGTTCCTTTGGATATGGTAACCGAGAGCTCGGAAACTTCGGAGTCGCTAACAGAATCGAGTGTTTCGCGCGCTTTTTTCATTTTCTCGCCATGTTCCTTTTTGAGCCGTCTCAAATTCCCCGCCGCGTTGCTCTTTTTCAAATTGGAAAGCTGTGCCGCAACAGTTTCATGTGTCCACGGCTCTTCGCAGAAATTCACAGGAACATGCGCGTGCCGCGTGAGCCATTCAACGACATGTTTGTGGAGTGCTGAATCGGAGAGATTTTCCCTTTGTCCTCTTTCCGCAATCTCGTAGAGCTCTTTTTGCGACAAAAAGAGAGGGGTATGCTCATCGAGATAAGTGATAGTCCCGATGAGATGCGGAATGGTGTCCTCTCCATAACCGAGTTCACGCAAGCGCTCCGTGAGCTTCTCCGCCCCGACGCGTCCGAGTTTCGCCGTAATCTGAAGCGTGGCGCAGAACTTTTTGTACTGCGTGCAAAATCTCCGCCAATTTTCAACTGTTACATCGCACAGACAATCATCCAGTACTGAAAGGAGCAGTGATGCCTCGTGTTTGTACTTTTTCTCCATCGCCTTTATTTTTTCTTCCCCAAGCACCGAAGCAAGGACACACTCCCCTTCATCCGGGAACGAACTGGTTGGTTCAAGCAAATGCGTCTCCGTGCCGCCGATGATAAGCGCCAAATGGCGTGGTTCAAACGGAATCCCGAAATCCTTAAAATGGTGAAAAATTCCCTGACTGGAAAGGTGCTGGTGCCAAAACGACATATTGCGGGTTACATAAAGTTCCCACGCCTCCCCGCGAATTGTGATATGGGCTTTAGAAATAGGGGGTTTTTTGTTCTTCAAGACGGATTCTCTTGACATTTTCTTATCTTTATGATTACCTATAAGAAGGTGGCCATTGATATTTAAGTGTACGCTTCTCACAGCCGAGGGGCAATCTTTACCGAAAACGCAGAAATCTATAAACATCCGAAACGAAAGGAAAACGAATGAAGCTCATTGTAGTTCCTCATGGAAAGAAACTTGAAGGAATTGGCGCATACTGCCGGGAACTCGCGGCTGACCCGCCGATGACGATGGAGGGCAAACAGCAGATTCTAAATCTCGTCCCCCAACTCAAAACCTTCGGACCTTATGATGCCGCCTACTCGTCCTTAATGGACCGAGCGTGTGGCAGTATGTGTACCGCCGCCAAACAATTGGGGATTGAGCGGGCAACCTGCCTCAAACAGTTGGGCCAGCACAGCAACAAAGATGGCGATGGCACAATCATCTTTTACCCGGGCTGTGAGAACGACAACACTCTCTTGTGGCAACAGCAGGGAATTGAGGCGGTACGGCTGATTAACTTGGAAGTGGCCCAAAATGGCTTGGCGGAACCTATTGGGGGAAAGAAGAAAAAGGTGTTGGTGTTCACCCACCGGCCAATCCTCGCTGGCTTGGTCGCCGCCGCTTCGTACATCACCGACGCCGAGGGGATTCAGCAAATCCTTGACGCCAAGGAACTTGTCGGCAAGGGCTTCCGGGTCTTCAACTGTACCAACTCGGGTCTGACTCTTGAGGTCTAGAGGTCTAGTTCGCCTCAACCGAAAGGACTTGCAAAAAGAGCGAGGCAATTCGCTCTTTTCTTTTACTTGCTTTTAAGCGTCGTGATGAGACGGCTCTGGAGAATGTAAAACTTGCCATCTGCGAGCGCCCACTCAATATCGCAGGGGAAGCCATAGTTCCGCTCAATTTGAAGGACAAGATCGGACAACTCCAGAATCTGTTTGTCGGAAAGTTTCTGTCTTTCGCCCTCGGGCTTAGAAAGCTCCTTCCACTCATTCGCGCCCGGTTGCTCCACTTTACCCAAGTAAAGTGAAGCTCTAAAGAGGAGGCGGGTTTGTTCGGAAATGTTCTTGTCAATGATGCGCCTCGGACTTTTCTCAACGACATACGAATCCGGCGTGATTTGACCGGAAACGATTGCTTCGCCGAGGCCGAAACCAGCTTCAATAATCAATTGATTCCGGTCTTCGGTTACCGGATGCACAGAAAACGCAATGCCGGACACCTCGGACTCCACCATTTTCTGAACGACAACCGCCACGGAGATTTTTTGCGTATGCAAACCTTTTTCGTGCCGATAGAAGATAGCCCGAGGAGTAAAGAGCGACGCCCAACATTTCTGCACATTTTCAAGAAGGTCTTTCTTCGTGGTATTGAGAAAAGTATCCAACTGTCCCGCCCATGCCGCGCTCGCGCTGTCTTCTGCTGTCGCGCTGGAGCGAACCGCAACAAACCCCGAAAAGCCGCTTCGCCCCGTCGAAGCTCCGCCTTGTGTGGGGCTCCGCTCCTTCGGGGCAGGCTTCGCGCACAACTTTTTATACTGTTGCATTATTTCTTTCGCAATATCCTGTGGCATGTCCGCTGCTAAAATAAGCGCTTGAATTTTCTCTGATGCATTTTCCACCGTATGCATTTCCGTGTGTTTGACTGTGTGCAGAATCGCATCTATCTCCACCCCAATATCCGTCTCCTCCAAAAACCGCTCGAATGCGGACGCAAGCACCACAAACCCCGGCGGCACCGGGATTCCCGCACCGGTCATCTCCCCAAGCGATGCCCCTTTGCCTCCTGCAATACTTGCACCATCTTTATTCAATTCCTGAAACGATTTCGTGAACATATGACTGAAGTTCTATTCTAATGTTCTTGAGAACATTAGAATAGTGCTCGTGCGGGGCGCGGCGGCGCGATTAGTGTGAATGGCTTGAAAAGGAGACAACTTTATCACCTAATTTCAACAACAAGGCGACCGTAGTTTCTCTCATTTTGGTTTCCACATAATGCATTGTATGCTAAAAAATACAAAATGAAAAGAAACAAAATCATCGTCATTGTCGGACCCACCGCGGTCGGGAAAAGCGCGCTCGCGGTCGCACTCGCGCGCCGCTTCAGAGGCGAAATTATCTCCGCGGACTCGCGGCAGGTGTATCGCGGACTCAATATCGGCACCGGAAAAATCACCCGCCGCGAGATGCGAGGAGTTCCCCACCACCTTCTTGATGTTGCAAATCCGAAAAAACAGTTTACGGTCGCGGACTATCAGAGGATCGCCCGCTCAAAAATCTCCGAGATTTTTGAGCGGGGATATATTCCCATTCTTTGCGGCGGCGCCGGACTGTATATTGATTCGCTCCTTAACAGCACAACATTTCCAGAGGTGCCGCCGAATCCAAAACTACGGCAACAGCTTGAAAAAAAGTCGACCGAGGTACTATTCCGAATGCTACAGCAATTGGACCGAATGAGAGCGACAGCCGTTGACCGACATAATCCCCGCCGCCTTGTGAGAGCAATAGAAATCGCAAAAAAACTCGGAAAAGTACCTCCGTTACAACATTCCGACATTCTTGAGAATGTTGGAATGTTGTTCATCGGCTTCACTTTATCAGGCGAAGCGCTGAAGAAAAAAATATCTGACCGACTGCATAAAAGAATTAGAGCTGGAATGATTCGGGAGGTGCGAAAACTCCATACCCGTGGATTGTCATGGAGACGCATGGAAGAATTGGGACTGGAATACCGTTATGTTTCCCGACACCTGCGTGGCCTCTTGTCCAAGGAGGATATGCTTTTGAAACTACAATCGGAAACCTGGTACTATGCCAAACGGCAGCTGGTTTGGTTCAAACGTAACAAGCAAATCAAATGGTTCAGACCGACTGAAAAAAGACCTATCGCTAGGGCAGTGAAAGAGTTTCTCTCGACCTAATTTCGTGCTACCATTCTCCCGTTGGCTAAATATCCGAAAGGATGCTCGCCCGTCCGCCATGGACGGATTAGGGGTCTATAGTTTCAACAGTAAAACGCCGGTCTCCAAAACCGGAGTTCCAGGTGCAAGTCCTGGTGGACCCGGTAACATTGCGTTTCTTTCTCTGATACGTTAGAGTATCGCGTATGAGTCAGGAACGGCTGATAAAACTCGCCTGTGAGAAATGCAAACGGGTTAATTACTGGAGCGAGAAGAATAAAAAAAAAGTGGAACGGAAGATAGAACTTCTGAAGTTTTGTCAGTGGTGCATGAAGCGCACGAAACATAAAGAGGCAAAGAAGTAAGAGACGCGGAACTGACCCCCGTAGGAGAACCTCCCCAGTACCAGAGTAAAGCGCGGTACGGGGCACGGCGCCGACTCGGTTCACTACGGGGCGCGGCACGGAATAAGAACACGCCTGCCTGCCGCAGGCAGGGAACAGACGCGGAAGCAGAAAGCCATCTGTTACGGTTTTTTACCGGTATATCCGCTTGATGAGCGGATTGAGACGGGTAATGATTTCGTAGACGGAAGAATCAGAAAGCGCGCCAAGGAATTCGGCGGAGGCAGGAGATTTTTCACCATGGTCCAAAATTATTACTTCCTCGTTAATACGCAGATTTTTTACGGCGCTCACATCAATGCTGAGAATATCCATTGAGACGCGACCCAAAACCTTTGACTCGCGACCCTTGACTAGCACGCGACCGATTGAAGACAGAGACCGTGGGTATCCATGCCAGTATCCTACGGGAACAACAGCGACTATGCTGTCTTTCACAAGCGATTCGGTTAGGTCATAACCAATGCGGCTGCCTTTTGGAAGCCGTTTTACCTCGGTGATGATTGACTTCCAAACGAGCGCTGGTTTAAGAGTCATGCGGCCTTTGAGATACTCCTTTGCTTCTTTTGCGGGCCATAGACCATAAAGGCCGATGCCGATGCGCACCATATCAAAATGCGCATCAGGATAGAGCATAGTTCCTGCTGTCGCGGCGGCGTGTACTATCGGGCGCAATCCGGCTTTTTTGAACGCGGCAATCCATTCTTCAAACTCCGCTATTTGGTCGCGGGTATCTTTCGGAAATGCAGGATTCTTCGCCTTTGCAAAATGAGTATAAAGTCCCTCAACAACTATTTGTGATTTGTGATTTGTGATTTGTGCTATCAGGGTTTTTTGCTGTCCCAGCAAAAAACCCTGCCGGTGCATTCCCGTATCTACTTTAATATGGACCTTGAGCGGTTTCTTGAACGGTTGTTGTAGTACGATATATCGTACTGTATCAAAACTGGAAACCGTGAGTGATATGTCGTCTTCCGCCGCCTCGGCAAAAAGCTCAGGCATCGTATAGCCGAGCACGAGAATCGGGAGCGCGATTCCCTCGCGCCGGAGCGCGCGCGCCTCGGTCATTGAGTCAACGCCCAAAAAATCCGCGCCGAATTTTTCCATTTCTTTTGAAAACTGAATAAGGTCGTGTCCGTATGCATTGCTTTTTACCACAGCCATCAGTTTTGTTTTCGGCGCGATAAGTTTCTTACATACGCCAAAATTATGCTGAACCGCCTTTCGGTCAATCTCTATCCAAGTCCGAAGACCCTTTCGTTCATTTCCCCTTACCATCTCGGAATCATAGCAGATTAGATAAAAAAAAAGAACCAATAAATAACTCTCCACACACCTCCCGAAGAATGGCTTCATTCCTCCTTTTTCAAAGGAGGTGCCCGAGTCTGCGAGGGTGGAAGTAGTAATGCAGGAGATGCAAGACAAGGCACAAATGTCTAACCGGGATGTCCTGGACAAAGACGAGCCGTTGGCGACGCTGGTAAGCAAACTCCCACTCACGGTACGGACCGCAGACGGACTGAACAATGCATTTATCACAACGCTTGACCAATTAACGCGCGCGACCGAGGGGCAACTCCTGCGACTGCGAAACTTTGGAAAGAAATCGCTCTGGAACGCGAAAGATATTCTGCGTTTGTTTGACTTGAAATTGGATACACAAAGCAAGGCGGGGCCGAAAGAGGGTGTATCTTTACAACAAGGCGCGAACCTATTTTCTGAGAGATTTTTGACCGAGTTTGACGCCTCGCTTCGCGCGTCCCATCTTCTGGCTTTGAAAAAACCGCTTCGTTCTGTACTGGTGCGCCGGGCTGGACTCGAACCAGCGATGCCCGAAGGGCCGCGGATTTACAGTCCGCTGCAATAGCCGCTATGCGACCGGCGCGTGTGAGAGATAATAACAGATTTTTGAGACAAACAAAACCCGTGAAAAACCGTCCGCGGCGGCGGACGGGAATGATGGACCAAAATAAGTTATACCGCAACTTCTTCAACTTCCTTCTCCGGCAAGAGCGCGGCAACCGGAATATCGCGCCGGGTGCGGCCATTGCCATTCCGCCCTCTCCGCACATCAAAATGCACATCATTCCCTTTGCGAATCACGGAGATGCTCCCACCCTTTCCGAGTCCCTTGGAGATAATCTGCGTTGCGATCGGGTTCAGAATCTTGGATTGAATCAGCCGCTTCAAGGGTCGTGCGCCATACTGCGGGTTATACCCTTCCTTCGCAAGAAGCTCAAATACCTCCGGCGCCACCGAGAGCGAGATTTCTTTTACGGCGAGCCGATCGGTTACCTCTTTCATCTGCATCTTGACAATCTCCGCAACCGCTGCGGGGCTCAAGATGTCAAAGATAATAATCTCGTCCAAACGGTTCAGGAATTCCGGGCGGAAATAATCCTTCAGCGCCGCGGTTACCTTCCCCTTTGTCTCTTCGTACTCCGCGGCCTTACTCTTCTCTCCGTCCGAGAATCCGATCTTCTCCATCTTGTCTATAAACTGGGCGCCGATATTGGAGGTCAAGATAACGATTGAGTTGCGGAAGTTCACCGCTCTCCCCTTCGCATCCGTCAGCCGCCCGTTGTCCAAAACCTGCAGAAGAATGTTGAAGACCTCTGGGTGCGCTTTTTCAATCTCGTCAAAAAGCACGACTGCATACGGTCGGTGCCGAATCATCTCCGTAAGAGTCCCCCCCTCTTCATACCCCACATAACCGGGCGGCGCGCCGATAAGCTTACTCACCGCGTGCTTCTCCATAAACTCTGACATATCCACGCGGATGAGCGCGCGTTCGTCATTAAACATAAACTCCGCAAGCGCCTTGGTGAGTTCTGTCTTTCCCACGCCGGTGGGACCCAAAAAGAGAAACGAGCCAATGGGACGGTTGGGGTCTGCGATGCCGGCGCGGCTGCGCTTAATCGCGTCAGAGACCTTCCGCACCGCTTCGCTCTGCCCGATAATGCGGCGGTGCAGTTCTTCTTCCATACGGGAGAGTTTGCTTGCCTCTTCCTCCAGCATCCGAGTAACCGGAATCCCGGTCCACCGCGCCACAATCTCCGCAATATCGTTCGCCATAATCTCTTCCTTGAGCATCCGGCGCGAGCTCTGCAATTTCTTCAACCGTTTTGTCTTCTGCTCCAGTTCACCCTGCAAAGCGGGAATCTTCCCGTAGCGAATCTCCGCGGCTTTGGCGAGGTCGGCGCGCGCTTCCGCATGCTCCGCTTCAATGCGAAACTTTTCCAAGTCCTTTTTCGCGCTCTTCATCTCGGCAAGCGTTTCTTTCTCGTTCTTCCACTTAAGCTCTATCTCCTTTGTCTTCTCGCGCAAATCCGCAATCTCCCGTTCTATCTCCTTAATGCGCCGCTTTGCGCCGTTTGATTCTTCGGCATCCTTTTTGAGGGCCTCGCGTTCTATCTCCAGCCGCATCACCTTCCGCCGTGTCTCTTCCAGAACCGGGGGCATATTTTCCAGAGAGATTTTCAGAGACGACGCGCCCTCGTCAATCAGGTCAACGGCTTTGTCCGGCAGATACCGATCCGTGATGTAGCGCGCCGAGAGGTTCACTGCCGCGACAAGAGCGTCATCAGTAATATGCACGCCGTGATAGAGTTCATACTTTTCTTTCAGCCCGCGGAGAATAGAAATCGCGTCTTCCAGAGAGGGCTCGGAGACAAAAACCGGCTGGAACCGGCGCGTGAGCGCCGGGTCTTTCTCAATGTGCTTCTGATACTCTTTAAGCGTCGTAGCGCCAATGGCGCGGAGTTCTCCCCGCGAGAGCGCGGGCTTCAGCATATTGGATGCATCCAGCGACCCCTCCGCGGCTCCGGCGCCGACAATCGTATGAATCTCGTCAATAAAAAGAATCACCTTTCCTTCTGACCGTTCAATCTCTTTCATGATATTTTTAAGCCGCTCCTCAAACTCGCCGCGGTATTTGGTGCCGGCAACAAGGAGTCCTAAATCCAGAGAAACGAGCTCCTTTTCTTTCAGGGACTCCGGCACTTCGCCCTGGGACATTCGGAGCGCAAGTCCTTCCACGATCGCGGTCTTTCCGACCCCCGCTTCTCCAATGAGAATCGGATTGTTTTTGGTGCGGCGAGAAAGAATCTGAATAATGCGCGAGATTTCTTGGTCGCGGCCAATGACCGGGTCAAGTTTGTTCTCGCGCGCAAGGAGCGTCAGATTCCGCGTATAGCGCGCCAGGAACTTAAACCGCTTCGGCACCACAGCATCTGTAACGCGGCTCTGCCGCAGTTCATCAAGTACGCGAAACGCCGCGGCTTTGTCCAGCTTAAAACGCGCAAGCATCTCGCGCGCCGCGCCGGGGACATCAAACATCGCGAGGAAGAGATGCTCGGTTGAGACAAACTCGTCTTTGAGAGACGCGGCGACTCGGCTGGAACTTTCCAGAATCTGCGCGAGTTCCGGGGTCAGATAAATCTGGTACGAAGGGGCAAGCACGGAACCGGTCTCCGTGCCCTCCAATGCCTCAAGAATGGAGTCGGTCAGAAGCACGGTATCCGTCTCCAGTTTTTCCAGAATAGAGAGCACGATGCTCTCTTCCTGCAATACGAGAGCGGCCAAAAGGTGGAGAGGATTCACATGATTCTGCCCGCGCTCAATAGCGAGCTCGTGCGCCCGCCGAATGGCTTCCTTTGCTTTGGTGGTGAAGTGGTGAAAGGGAGGCATGGCAATTTTGAAGATAAAATTGAATTTCTAATTTCTAATACCTAATTTCTAATGAAAGTCGAGGTATCGAAATCCGAAACAATATCTTCCTACACTCTCCAAAACACAGACCATCCCCCCTTCGGGGGATCTCCCGAAGGGAGACAAAGTTCAAGCAAAACACAAACTTTTCAAAGCACAAAAGGTAGAAATTCGCCTTTTCGTTTGTGTTTTTCAATCCTTGTGTTCTGTGCTTTGTTTAGGTTTTTGTCTCTTGTGTTTTGTGTTTTAAGAAGACATTTCGTGCTTCGGATGTAAGGATTGTAGCACAAAACATCCTGCGCATCAATCAACGGGACATTACCTTTGCGAGCGCCTCCCGCACCTTCTGAATCGGAAGAAACGTATTGCGGCTTGCGCCGATACCTGCTCCGGCATTCACGCCAATCACCTCTCCGGAAAGATTGAGAAGCACGGAGCCGAGCACCAAATCAGCGGAACGGATGTCGGTCTTAATGAGCGCGGTCTCTTTTTCGCCGGCCGCGCCTCCGATCTCCACTCTTGTCTTTATGACAAGGTTCGCGATGATACCGGTGGAGACGGCATTGCCCTCATCGCCCCCGAGCGCCACCACTGCCTGTCCGAGTTTGAGTGCCACGCTCCCGAATTGCGGCGGCGTGAACCGAATCGTTCCTTTCTCCCTATCCTGCAAAAACGGCTGAAAGAATACCAGACCAGCCGCTTGGTCGGAAGAGACGATGTTGAGCGCCACTCGCTTCCCATCAGGAAGTACACCCAGGTAACTCTCCCCAATCGCCACGCCAGCCGCATCTGTTTTTCGGTACGCAACCGAGATGTCAGATACAATAATGCCGTCCGGGGAAACAATCAGGCCGAGCGCCGCAAAGGATTCCTGCCGCGTGTCCCCGTCACCGGTTGCTTCTTTGATACGCACAATGCTTCCGGTATTTTTTTCTATGGACTCAATCACGAGGTCATCGGCTTTCACAACAACGGTCTCTTTCGTAATCGCCGCTGCCGCCTGCTTGCTCGGCTCGGTAACGACGCGCTCAATGGTCTTCTCCACCACGCGGTTAATGGTCTGCGTGACAGCCGGCGGCGCCTGGTTCACAAGCGACACCGTCACAATACCCGTGGCAATGGAAGTCACAAAGGAGACCAGAAGCGCGAGGAGAATAAGTTGTTGTTTATTTAACGATTCCATACACTACCAACTACGAACGGGTACGAGATACGAAAAAAGAGGGGGGCACGGAGAATACGGTACTGATAGCGTGCATAATACCACACTATTGAAAAAAGAAAACCACCGACAAAAAGCCGCGCCTGCGCGGTCTGCGGAACCTGCCAGCAAGGTGCGGTTACAATAGTTTGCGGTCGCAAACTATTGTAACCGGGCGATTGTAATACTCCGCTCGCGCGAAATCCCCGCGAATCTCGCAAAAAGAAAACCGCGCGGAGGAAATCCTCCGGCCTATGACCCCCTCCCCGCCTGCCAACCCGCCTGCCGATTGGCGGGCAGGTCGGCAGGCGGGTTGACGGAGACAGGTCGGCCGGGCAGGCTTTAGCAAAGGAGGAATCGGCCGCGTGAAGTCCGCATCTGTCTGCGTCAAGTTCGCATTAAAATGCGGTCTCTGTCGGGTCCGGTCCGATAACGCGCGCCTTCCAGATCTTCCGGTGGAGCGTCTGCCACACTTCGCGAATCTCTTCATTGCCTAACGAATAGAGCACCGCGGTGCCTGCCGCGATGCCGCCGAGTCCGGAAAAGAGTCCTTGCGAGAAGATACCGAGCGCGGTCTGCAGATTAAAAACATCATCCAAGATGTTAAGCAAAAGGTACGCGGCAAAACCCATAATCACCGAGGCCGCGAAGCTCTGCCAAAACGAGCGGAGCGCAGCCGGGAGCCGCGCAAACTGCCGCTCATACAAAAACCAGAACGCGACCGCGCTTCCGGAAACGCCGAGCGAATACGAAAGCGGCAAGACAAGCACTGACGCGCCGGCAATATCAGAGACGCGCAAGAGCGACTCAAGAAAGTATCGGAGCAGCGGCGCCGCAACGAATGCCTTCGCAAGAAGAAAAGATACTGCAACAGTACACGCCGCCCCCGCAATGCTCACAAACAGCGGGACTTTCGTCTTGCCCGCCGCATAGTAGGCGCGGGTAAAAAGAAGCACGAGCGACTGCGCCGTGACAGAAACCGCAAAAAAGGCGAGCGCGGCCGCGGTGAGGCGCGTATCCGCCCAGCCAAACGCTCCCGCGCCGAGCACGGTACGGACAATCTGGGCGCGGAGCACCACCAAAAGAACAAACGCCGGCAGTGACCAAAACAGAATATGGCGAACCGACGCGGAGACCGTGCCGAGAAATTTCTCCCGCGCGCCCGCGCTCCAGAGCCCCGCAAGAGTCGGAAACGCTGCCAACGAGTAGCTCGCGCCGACGATGGCAAGCGGCACGGACTGCAGATTCCACGCAAAATTAAAGACCGCGATGGAACCCGCGCCGAAAAGGGAGCCGAGGGAAGTCAGAACGAGCACCGCGATGTTTTGAGAGGAAAGCGCAAGGGTTCGCGGAAGGGAAAGAGCGAGGACAGCGCGCAACTCCGGAAACCGGAGCCGCACCGTGAACCTTGGCAGAAACCCTTGCCGCGCAATCACGGGAATCTGAATGAGAAAATGGAGGAGCGCTCCAAGAACCACTCCCCACGCAAGCCCCGGGGCGCCGACCGCCGGGTAGAAAAAGAGAACACCCGCGATAATACCCGCATTGTAGAGCAGAGGGCTCACCGCATAGACCAGAAAACGGCGCGAGAGTTGCGTGACGCTCGCAAACAAATTAGAAAGTCCCAGGAAAATCGGCTGCAGCAACATAATACGCATGAGAAGCGCAGCATCAACGCGCGCGCCGGAGTCAAATCCCGGAAAGAGGAACTGCGTCAGAAATTGCGCCGCAAAAAACGCACCCACACTGACCGCAATAATACCGATGAAAAAAGACGAGAAAACGCTGTCAAGAAACGCGCGCGCCTCCTCCTTCCCCTCCTCCATCTTCCGCGAAAGAAACGGGATAAGAACCGAGAGAGAAACCGCGGAAGCACTGATGATAAAGATAAAATCCGGCACGCGAAATGCCGCGTAATACACATCCAGCGCCGCGCCGGCTCCAAACTCCGCAGCAAGCAGGCGGTCGCGCAAGAATCCGAGAAGTTGCGAGAGAAGAGCAAAGCAACCCAAAAGATAAGCGGCCTCGTGGAGTCCGCTTATCTCTCTGTCAAAGAGTTGTAAGAACCGCTTGACCATCGTAGGTGCAATCCGAAAGCAGTAGCTTCTAAAACTCTCCAAAACACAGAGCATCCCCCCTTCGGGGGATCTCCCGAAGGGAGACAAAGCCCAAACAAAGCACAAATTCCCCAAAACACAAAAGCAAACTAGAGACGCTCATTTTTGTTTTTAGGTTTTGGTGTTTTGTGTTTTGCCTGCCCCGTAGCGAGCTTTGCTCTGCTATTCGGGGTTTGGATTTTTATGTCTCTGTGCTTTGTGTTTTAGAAAATCTCGTGCTGGGGATCTTCACTCTTCCGCCTTCTCCCCCACCGGCAGCTTCGGCCGTTTCTCCGGCGCCTCGTCAAGAGGCGGCCGCGCGTCTGAAAACGGCGCCCGGCCGGCTCGCAGATTGCGCAAAATCAAATCAATCTCTTTGTTATCCGGGTTCGTCGCTTGGAGGTCCTGAAACTGTTTTATCGCATCCGTATCGCGGCCAAGCCGCTCATACGAAAGCCCAAGGAAATATTTCGCGTTTGCGTACACGGGATTGAGCGCCACCGCGCGCTCCAGCGCCCCCGCGGCGCCCCGGAAGTCGCGGTCATTGTAACGCAAGAGCCCCAACTGGAAGAAAACAGTCGCATCATTAGGGGCAATGATTGATGCGGCCTCAGCAGAAGAAATCGCGGCTTTGATATTTCCCTCGCGCGCTTCAACCTGCGAAAGAAAGAAAATCGCCTCGGTATAATTGCCCTTCTTTGCGAGCGAGCGCGTAATCTCTTCCCGCGCTTTTGCAGTATCGCCCTTCGCCGTTTCCAACCGCGCAAGAGTCAAAAGGATGGCGGGACTCTGCGGGTTAAGCGTAAAAGCGCTCTCATAGCTTGCCCGCGCGCTCTCATACGCGCCGGGAATTTTGAGAGGAACCACGGCCTCATACACGCGCCCTAACGACATGAAATTCTCGTAATTCGTCTGGTTTTGCGCAACTGCCTGCCGCGCGCTTCCCAGCGCGGCGCCTAAATTACTCTGAAACTCGCTGCGCAAAGAATCAGCGGATGTACTCGGGGAACTCGCCGCAAGCGCCGTATTCATCCGAAACAATGCAATATCCGCCAGAAAACGGAAATACAGGTCTAGCGGAGATACCGCGGCCGCTTTTTTGATAAGCCGCTCCGCCTCCGCAACGGCGCCGTCACGGTTAAACGCGCGCACCCCGCGCTCAAAGTACACGGAAGCAGCGTACTTCTGCGTGAGGAGGTATCCGAGTGTCACGCCGCCAATAAGAAGAAGAATAAGCAGGAGCACTGAGACGAAACCGGCGCGCGGATCTGCAATAAAGGAAATCACCTTGCGCGGAAGCGCGGACCGAGAAAGCGAGGCAAGAAACAATCCGGTAACGAGGAACGCGAGCGCGAAAAGGGTAAACGAAGGAATATACACAACGGTAAAGACCCACAGAAAAAGCGCCACGAGAAAGGAAGATGTGGAAAGATAGCGCGATAGCTTATCTGTGGTCTCCCGGAGCATTGCCCCAAACCCCGCGGAGAGAAAAAGAATAAAGAAGGCAACCCAAGAGAGGGCTCCGAGAATTCCCGTGGTTGCGAGAAAAGTCGGGATGAGACCGATGCCGTACTCGAAATCAACTCCCCAGAAGATTGTCTCGTTGATGCCGGCGGGCTTGTAGCGCAGCCATTCCGGCGCGAAACGATTCGGTCCGGCGCCGAGAAGCGGGTCTTTGATAAGCGTTTGTTTCGCCACCGCAAAGGTCGCGGACCAGGACGGACGCGCTTCCACCTGCGAGATGCCGAGGCGTGAAGAAAGCGGAGCGCTCAGGGTCGCGCCGCCCAGCACAAACACCACCGAAACAAGAAGCGTGGAAAGCGACGGGATAGGAAGCCGACGCGGGCGGCGAGTCGGCGCATCAAGTATGCCGGACACGGCCTCCGGAGGACTTCCCGCCTCTCCAACCCCGAAAGAAATGAGATACACGAGAAAAACGAGAGAGAAGAGTCCGAGCGCGAACCACACGGGACCGAAATTGATAACCGCAAGAAAGAAAAGCGACGCGATAAACAAACCAAGTATAAGCGCTTTGAAAAAACGGCTGAGAGAAATGAGCTCAATCGTTACCAGCGAGAAAAGCGCGCTTGCCCCGAAAAAGACTGCGAGGTCATTCCACTTGCCGACCGTATTTGCCGCTACATCCGTGAAGATACCGAAAGAGAGGAAATCCGGACCAAACGCAAACCGGAGCAGATGGAACAGCGCAAGAAAACCTGCCGCAGACAAAAAAGCGAGGTAGCAGGAAAAAATGCGCTCCTGCGAACGGATGAGAAGCGGCACCAGAAAAAGGAGCAGGGAGAGAATAAGGACATTCGCGACCGTCCCCACTTCAAATCCTCTCCCCGCAAAGGATTGCCCGAGCGAGCCGGAGAAGAAACCGGAGAGTGCGGACAATGCGACCAAAACACCGAGAGCAATGAGGAGCGGGGACTGCGGCAACTCAAATTCACCGTCTTTGAGCCGCGCAATAACAAAGAGAGAAAACACGGCAATCACCGCAAGCGAGACGAAAAGCGTCTTTCCCCCCTGAAAAGGAAACACCGCGGACGGAATGAAAAAAAGGGGAAGGAAAAAAACGAGTAAGACAAGGATCCGTCCCGCAATCCGCTCAAGACGGCTTTGCGGGGCCGACGGTTCCGCGCCTTCTGCCCGGGCATCAAGATGAAAGTGAGGCATAAAAAGAAAAGAATAAAAGTAATAATAGCGCTAGTATATACAGTACCCGCAAACGAAGCAAGCATCGGTGCACAGCAAAACCCCGTTTCCGGGGTTTTGCTGTTT
>CAYJWA010000013.1:15990-19470 GCA_964373775.1 uncultured Candidatus Saccharibacteria bacterium
CGCATATACCTATAAGCCGAATTCTGTATCCAGCACCCCTTTTTGATTTCGGGGAGTAAGGTTCAACCCTTCTCCCGACATAAGGTCAAACCTTGGAAAATCAAAAAGTGGTGCTGGACGATAGCCATTTATCTAGGACGATTGTTGCCAATCGCCTCAAGCGGCACCCCCTCGCGCGGAACACGAGAAAATCCGAATATCGAGATCCGAAATCCGAGACAAACACAAATCACAAGCTGCAAACTCTTAAACGAAGAGGCTCCGTTTTGAATTTGGAAATTGGAATTTTGAATTTGTTTCGAGCTTCGTGCTTCGTGCTTCGAAATTCCTTGTGCTCCGCACAAGGATACGGCCTTGCACGCGGGTAAGAGTTTAGCCGTTTCAGCCTCGCATTACTGCGAGGACACCCCCCACTTCAAAAGTGTGGGGTCTCGCGCCTTTCGGCATTGAGCGTTTCTGTTCGCATCTCGTGCATTGCTGCAGACGGGAATTACCCGCTACCTATGCCCCGCCCGAGGCAGGACTGCGTGTTCGGACTTTCCTCCCCCCATGTGTAGTTTCCGCGGGGGGCGGCTATCCGGTATATGCTCATTCCATTATACAACAGAAGATAAAAGCCAACAAGCCCCTACTGCTTTAACAAAAAGACATCTCCAACAACCGCACGGTACTCTCGCGCAAATCCTGCATTCGCTTCCAACACATACCGCGCTTTTTCTCTCGGATAAAATACTTCGGGAAAGGTCTCCGGCGCCGCACTCTCTTTGATATCCACCACTCTAAGAACCGCTGATGCACGCGGATATGACGCGGATGTACGCTGATTCCCATCTGCATCTATCAACGTCTTCTGCAATCCGCGTTCATCTGCGTCTTTGAGCCAGATAATATCAATCGGGAACAACATTTCCTTCATCCAGATGCCGTGAAAATCCTCCTCCGGAAAGACGAAGAGCATACCGTCCGCGCCGATTGTGCTTCTGCCGCTTAACCCTCGGATGCGTTTGATTTCCGTATCAGCGAGAAGAACCGATGCCGCGCGGTTGTTCACCGCAATTTCCGCAGTTGTATATGCGCGCGCTGCCTTGCTTCCGCGTGCCCCCGCTTGAATGAGCGCGAAAAGGACGAGAAGCGCAAAGACAGCGAGAGCAGTGCGGGTTTTCATGTCTTCCAGTATACAGTATGCAGTATGCAATAAAAAGGGTGCGTCTGAACCCTACGGCGCACCCGACAATCTCGCGGCGCATCACAGCGCACGCACTTTTTCTTTCGTGTCCCTCCTTTCTTTTGCCCGACGCGCCCGTTCCACCAAAACATCGGTCGCGTGCTTGAAACTGCGAGTTTGACTGTCTTGTTTCGGTCCCTTGTTCTCTGCTCCTTGCAGAGCGTTCCCAGGCGGCTGAAACGAACCAAGTTTTCGTGCCATAGCCGAATACAGAATATCACTACCTCACCTTCGGGTGCAATACCAAGAAAATCCAGAGCCGAAGCGTAAAGAGCGTGAACCAGTACCATCCGAGAACCATCCACAGAGGCACTCCTGCGAAAAGAGTATTAAGAAACGGCGCTATAAGATAGACCCATTCAAACGCGCCCGTATTCGGGACTTCATTCAGAAACGCCGCGAGAACGCCGGTGACTATCAAAATCAGTACGAGGTGCCGTGCATGCGCAATGTGGAGCGCAAGCTTGCCGCTCGCCAATAAAAACCACGAAAGCGAGACAACAAACAGCCATAAAAGCGATATATCTGAAATCGCTCCCCAAATAATAATTCCCATCATCACGAGAAAAAACACCCCCTCTCCCCAATCAAGCGCATCATGCCACAATGTTTCTTTCCGAGAACGAAAGACAAGCTTTTCCCCGCATGCGCGCGCAAGAAAATAAAACAATTCCAAAACTGAGAACGCGGCCGCAGGATACCATACAAGGTATCCGACTACCCACAGCCACCCGTTATACAGGGGATAAAACCACAGGTGCGCGGAAAGCGCCATACGGTCAAGCAGGAAAAAGGACGCGGCGAGAGCGCAGTAAAAAACCAGAAACGGAATCGGTTTATTCCGGATGAGCCAGAGTGTCGTGCGCTCTGAATAATTCAGCAACCCGAACGCCACCCAGAAACAAACAAAAAACCCGCCGTACCAAAACGGAAAACCCTTCAGCCCCGCGAGCGCGGACGCAATCCACCCGACGGTCGCAACCAAAATCGCAATTCGCGTGTAGAGAAACTTCTGCTCTTTAGTCAAGCGCATACAACAATTCTATCACTACTTGCTTGCGCAAAGCATACTTATGATTGCGCTCTCCATCGCAAGTTTTCTTATCGCGGAAAGAATATTCAAAACATAAGCTCGGTACCTGCCCCCTTGTCTCGTACCGAGTTTCTTCTCCCCTCGCTCCACTTTACTTGGGTAAAGCGGAGCGAGGGGAGATTATTTTTTGCGGGAGACATAAAACATGGGCGAGGAGATACGGTGTTGAGGAGCAATCGCGTTCGCGCGTTCGCAAAACTCAAGAGAAAATCCAGTTGCCGCAATCGCTTTCTTCACCTCCGCAACGGATGGAATATGAATGTACTGTTTCTCGTAATGCGGAATGTCGTCTTTTGCAGATGTCTCCTTGCTGAAAAACCGATCTCCCCATTCTTCTTCGTCAATCCGAAATCCAAGCGGTCGGAAGATAAAATGCTTCAACCATTGTACCAGCCAGAAAAAAATGAAACCGCGTATTCTTCTGATATGCGTGGTAAAGATAAAACAGCCGCCCGGTTTGAGCACGCGCCGAATTTCGTGAAGCGCGCGCAGGCGGTTCGCGCTCCCCGGAATCTGCGTCCACCCTTGATTGGAAAACAGCACGCAGTCAAAAGAATTATCCGGAAATCGCAGTCGCGCCGCATCCCCAACTTCATAAGAAATGGCGAGTTCTTTTACCGCAGCAATCTTCTTCGCGTTCTCAATCATCTCCGGCGTGATATCAACGCCGACAACCTTGTACCCCATCAGGAAGAGCGGAATCGTGGTGCGCCCGGTGCCGCAGCCAAGGTCCAACACCAGCGCGCCGTACGGAAAATACCGCTTAATCACAACCTCCTCGCTCGGCCATAACCCTGCCTCGGCTTTCGCAGCATAAAACGCCTGCGCCGCAGGCAAACCGAATTGTTGAATCACCTGTTCCTGTAGATTCTTCATAAAAATCACTTATCGCTACTCGTCTTATCCGCTCCACTTTACCCAAGCATGCCCCGCACTAAAAGTATTTATTCTTTTAGTGCGCGGGTAAAGTGGAACAAACGAGACAGCAAAACCCATTTCGCCAAAAGCCCTTCCAAATCCTAGCCTCGTCCCGCCAATGGCGGGACGAGGCGACCTCTTCAAACTTGCAAAATCCTGATTGGCGGAGAGAGATTCGTCCCGTGCAAAGCGGTGAAATTGTATCTTTTGCGCGAACTTTTTTTGAACGAAATTGACCCGTCGC
>CAYJWA010000014.1:0-19353 GCA_964373775.1 uncultured Candidatus Saccharibacteria bacterium
GCACATCATTACAGCGCCCCCGCTCTCTGCGGACGGGAAGACAAACTGGAGCGAGGTGGTAAAAAGATTGCCGGACCACTACACTTACTTTAGCGAACCGGAAGGCACAGCCGTCTGGCTTGCACAGAAAGCGGGTACAGTGGTAACAAATTACTCTGCGGAGGTCAAAGCCGCCGAGTACCAGTTTGGTTCGCTAACCAACTCTGCTACCCGGATAAAATGGTGGCAGAGTAAACGAAAACTAACTCCCGAAGAAATTCGGGTTTTAGAGGAAAGATAATATCTTGCACCGGCGAGGGGAGTGAGAAAAACGCATTGCGCTTTCTCCACTCCTCTCGCCCCGTTAGAAACTCTCGCTGAAATAAATAGTCCGGGCGGAGCGTCCGGAAAAGGTACGGCGGGTTTCTAGCAAAAAATAGCACACGATTCACGGCGGGTCTCTAACGGGACTCGCTTTTTTTGTTGGTCTGATTTTTTAGGTATGGTATGCTAGCAGATAGAAAGCGGCTCATTGAGCCCGTGTTGCGCTCTTTGAGAACTTCATATTTCAGATAAACCGAAACAGAAAGAAACTCAGCAGATCCTGCTTCGCATACAGCTACGCAGGACAAAGCAGAAAGGAAAGTTATGATAAAACTATTAGAGTGGCCGTGGTCCCTGATTCCAGCGACTGCGATCTTCTTCACCGTTAGCGCCATCATTTCCGCAATCGTGGGTTGGCGCGACAGACAGCGGCTCGCGAATGCGGCTCTCGGTGCCCCCTCAGGAGGAGGCGCTGGCGCAGGCGGAACCGGAAGCGGGCAGCCGCCGACAACAATAACAACATTGCAGAATCAGAATGGCTTGCTTCATATTGTTGCTCCTGCTTCACTCTTGTCTAAACTCGGATACGCAGGAGTCACATGGATTGTATTGTTCGGTCTGGGGTGGCTCTGTGTTTTTGCGCTTACCGGCATTCTTGAATTCACCAAGCACCGATGGGAGTTAACATTGTCATTCGGAAGTATTTTGGGGCTAATCTTTGCAGGGCTGTCAGCATACTTGATTTTCTTTATCAGCAATCCGGCGTTTAAGGCGCGCCTCACGGTGAATTTGCTAAAGAAAGTCAGAGGACCTAACGGCACTTCCCAAGGAGTTATGTATGCCTATGGGCCAGGTTTGCATCTTCTGTTGCCGTGGGAAGATGCTAGCGTTGAACATCTTATCAATATCGGCCCCGTTCGGGTTGAGATTGACGAAAAAATCGCGGCGCTAACCGGCGGAGCATTTTTAATGAGAGGTTCATTCCTCTTTATTCCGCGGTTGCAGCAAATTGCGCAGTATCTTCGTTCTGGCAAAACTGACGAGGAACGCAAGGCAATGATTAAGGGAATGACCACCGACGCTCTTGAGTCGGCGCTTGCGGTGGAAATCGGGTCTAAAGCAGCCGATGATGTACAAGGAAAACTGGAACAGATTAAGTCAAAAGTAATTCAGTCCTACACTGACAACAAGGCGAACTTGGAAGAGGTACTCGGGATAGATGTGCGGGAGCTGCATATTTCACTTGACCCTGACGCAAGCATTGAGAGTGCGCGCCAACGCGCGTACGAGATGGAAAAATTCCAGGCAATGTCAGGAGGGATAGAAAAGATTGATGAAGGCGCGCGACGAGATACGCTCACTTTCCTTAAACAACTGCCGCAGTCAAGGCATGTTGAAGAAAAGATAATCAAAATCATTATGCCGGATGAAATGAAAGAAGTTGCGAAGGGAATCCTCAAAAACCCGAAAGTTTCCGATGGAGTTTCCACGGCAGTTGCCGCATACTTGGGTGCGCAATCTGGAAGTGGCGGAAAAGATAGAAAAGACAAGAAAGGAAGTAATCAATGACAACAGAGACACCCGTAACAAGCACAGATGAAACAAAAGTGAGTAAGCATCTCGTTCTCATCGGCAGGATTATTCTCCCGATTCTCGGGCTCCTCACCTTGTGGGGAGCAAAGACAGTCGCTGTAATTTTGTCCTCTGTCAATGTAAAGGAAGCAATGGAAAACAGCCCAGAAGCAACCGTGCAAACGATATTCGTGTGGATAGCTTTTTTCATTATCGCTATTCTCACCTATAAAGTCGGGGTTCGGCTCAAGATATGGGGTAGCGCTAGAGCAAGAGAGACGACAAAAGGACGAGCGGACTCTTACTCGGCATCAGCGTACAGAGACCGCCGGGAAGGGAAGAGATTCTCCCTCGCCGCCGCGGTCTGGACACTGGTCGGTCTCTCAATCGCAGGGTTCATGATTGTAAAGATTCTGCAGGAGATTGACTACGGACTCTCCAACGCGCCGGAACGAATGGCGGAACGCGGGTATGTGCCGCGGGAATCAGTTGCGGCAGCGCTTGCAGCAGCCGCGCCCGCGCTTCCGGAAGTGCACATCATTACAGCGCCCCCGCTCTCTGCGGACGGGAAGACAAACTGGAGCGAGCCGCTCATTCGAAAGAAAAGTCCCCACTCAATTCTCAGTTTTACGGCAGGGGAAGAGATGGATCCATGGGTGGAAACAATGGTTGACGGTAAAGCAGGTCTTAAGATGTCCGATCACGGAACCGGAATTATGGTGAGGTTCCGCTCCTTAACTAATCACCCAATTAAGATCACCACTGTCGAACAAGTGTTCTGACAGAGTCAGAAATCAACCCCGCACAAATTTAGTCCGTGCGGGTCACACAGGAAACATAACTCACGGCGGGTCTCTAACGGGACTCGCTTTTTTTGTTGGTCTGATTTTTTAGGTATGGAGAGCGGTAGTTGACAGTTTATAGGTAGAGTGATACAATACCGCCTATGAAAAACATACCTTTGATGTTGCTTGTGCTCTTCGCGCTCTTTCCTTCAGTTGCATTGGCGCAGTATTATGACTCGCCGCGCTACGGCGTCCGCTATGTGGACGGACAGTCGTACTATTACCTGTTGCCTTCAGGGCAATACTTTACTTATTTAGGCACGCAGTCATACTCGCCGTATCAAGGAAATACGCTCGCGTCCGGGCTCTCTGTCTCCTGCACCGCATCGCCGCTTACGGCGCGCATTGGCGAGGAAGTGTTTTGGTATTCATCCGTTACTGGCGGGGCAGGGAACTATGCGTATTCATGGAGCGGAGCTGACGGGCTTTTTGGAACACAGAGCGCGGTGCGGAAGGCATACAGCGCTGCGGGCGAGAAATACGCCACAATAACCGTAACAGCAGGCGGGCAGAGCGTGATTGCCGGATGTTCTCAGATTGTCAAGATTGTACCAACGGTGTCAGCTGTGCCGACAATCGCGGCAATTCCGCGCCTCAACGCTTCCTGCTACGCGGCGCCGGAGCGCATTGCGTCAGGAGAAAGCGCTGCTTGGTTCGCGCTCGTCTCCGGCGCGTCTCCTTTCGCCACCACTACTTACAATTGGGCAGGCACAGATGAGTTGTCAGGAAGCGCACCCGCGGCTTTCAGAATATATGAGAAAAACGGGTTAAAACACGCCCTACTCACTGTTACATCCGGCGGGGAGCGGGTGATGACGGTATGTACAAATGCGATTACTGTTGGACCAAAATCCACTCCGCAACCCGCAACTGCGGCGAGGACAGTGATTGCGCCTGCCCCGCTTCAAGGCATCTGCAGCGCCTCCGTATCCGAAGCGCTTGTCGGAGATGAGGTGCTCTGGCAGGCAAGCGCGGTCGGCGGCTCCGGCGCGTTTACCTTTGCGTGGGATGGAACGGACGGGCTTTCGGGTAAAAACGCGACCTCGTCAAAAAAATACGAAACAGAAGGAAGAAAAACCGGTTCGGTGAAAGTCGCCTCGGCGGACAAGAACATTACGATTTCCTGCGGCGACGGCGTAGAGATAATTCCGAGAAAAGAAGATGAGCAGCTCGCTGCCGCGTTTCTCTCTGGTTTCGCTAATCCGGCGACACTCACTCTCCTTGCGCTCCTCGCAATTCTCGCCGGGGTCTGTCTTGCAACCCGCAAAGAGCGCAAAGAAAACAGCGCGCGCAAAGCCACACCCGCTCATTAAAACGAAGAAGTATCCCACACAACTCTCTCTCGGAATCCTCCCCATAAATGGAGCCCGCCCGAACGACTGGGTCGTTCCAGTCGGGCGGGACCCTTTAAGAAAGGCGGAATAGAGCCATTCTTCGGGGGGTGTGGATAGTTACACGCCTGTCTATTGACAAGCGATATGCTGGTATGCTATAATACTCCCAGTTCAGAAAAACCGTCTCTCGCCTGTCCTGTTGCTTCACTTTACCCCGATGCCAAAAAGAATACTTTGGTACGAGGCATGCTTGGGTAAAGCAAAGTGGAGCAAGGGGAGGAAGGAGACATAAGCCTTGCATCCGCCAAAGGCGGAATGGGTAATACAGAGAGGTAGAAAATGAAGGAAAATTTTGTCATTCTCGCAATTCTAATAACCGCGGGGTGCGCGAGCACGCCGAAGGTGGTGCAGACAGTGCCGACTTACATCGGCACGAACGCGCCTCCAACAGTGCCGTCCCCGTATCGTTTTTCTCAAGAGCCCGCGAAGCGGGTGATTGAGGACGATGGAGTGGAGTACCGAGCGCATGTTCGGGAGCTCCAGCGCCAACGGCTGGCGCACGAGCGGCAACTTGCTCGCATTGAGCAAGCCGCCGAGGAAGCTCGGCTCGCAAAGGAACGAGGGGTAACCCTTGCTCCAGAGCAAGCCGCGGGGCAGCCGCAGCAGGGAGCGCAGGCAGCGCAGGCACAGCAGCCGACGAGTGGAGCCGTTTTTGGTCGTCTCCCAAGCGGAGCCCCAGTGCTCCTGCCGTCAATGCCGCTCGTGCCGGTAGTGCCTCCAGGGTACTACCACCAATACGAGGAGCGCCCGACCTACGGGGTCCTCCCGAATGGAGCGCCGGTGCTCCTACCAAGCGGCGGGGGTCGCGGGTACGGGCACGGCGGGGGGTACGGATATGCCCCTATCGCGCCGGGAACATACCGCTCCACAGCTCGGGCGGACTGGGGTCCGGTGCGAAACGGGGGACTCGGGAAGGCCTTCCACTGGCTCACGCAGAGTGAGTCAGTTCCAGGGTATCGCCACACTGGCGGTCCCGCGGTTATCACGCGCACCTACAGCGTAGGAGGCGCGGTAGTTGCGGGGGGAGGGTTCACCTCCGGGCTAAACTTCCGGTGGGGCAGATAGGGAATTGCGTAGTTTTCACAGGGGTGTACTGGATGGTTTCCGGTACGCCTCTTTTTTGTACGAAAAAGGCGCTCTCTTCGGAGCGCCTTTTTGTTATCCAATTTTCCGCATTCAGTATTTATGGACAAGTAACCGTTCCACCAGCGCCAATAACGGGTGTTTTTCCTTGTGCCTGACAGTTGGCAATAGCAGCTTTTTGTGCGGCTGTTAATCCCCCCTGTAGCACAGTTCCAGCTCCTACTTGAGGGCTTGGGGGTCGGTTGGGATTCAGAGCAAAACTGCTAACCACTACATTTACCAGCCCCCAAATGGAGAGCATAACAAAGACACCGATAATTCCCCAGATGATGTATTGTTTTGCTTCCCCTCGCTTTTCTTCGTCTCCTGCTCCAGTGATATATCCGAAGACGCCCCAGATAATAACCAAAACCGCCAAGCCAATGATAAACGGAATGATGGCATTGATTATACCTTCAACTTGTACAATAATGTCCGCGATGTTCTGAGCAAACGCGATGAATGGGAGCGCTATTGCCCCAGAAGCAAGAATGGCTTTAAGTCCTTTTTTCACAATACTTTGTGGGTTTTGAGGTTTGAGCATTGTCCGCAATTTACTCTTGTCAGCGCCGCTTCGTTCCGCTGTACGCGGATGGACGCGGACTTGACGCAGATTAACGCGGATTTCAATGTCCTCGCATTACCCAATTATTTATTAAACAAGTTAGAATACGAAAACGACCTTTTTCTTAAATGTTAACTCATACTTTATTATACACAGGAGAATGGGGGCGTAAAGGGGGGTGTGGATAACTACACAACGATGCATGTTACTGCGGCTAAATCTTCAACAAGTGCAATCCGACCACTTTCCGGAAATCTCGCATATTTCTCGTTAGAAGAATGCTTCCAGTAAATAGAGCGGTAGCGGCTATAAAGCTGTCCGAAAGCGACAAGCGGTAGGTGCGTCGCGTTACACCGGCAAGGCGCGCAATCTGTGAATCAACCGAAATTACCGATACTGCGTCAATAAGCTGTTCAATAAGCGCAATATCTTCAGCTGTCAATTTGCTGAAACTGAACAACTCCGCTTCGGTGACCGCAGAGATATACACCGGCATTCCTTGCGCGAATATATTTTTGATTACTGGAACAACGACAGGGTCGCCATCCAAATGATAAATTACCGCATTCGTATCAAGCAAGTGCACGAAAGCAAAAGTTATTAGGATATGTGCTTATCCCATGCGCTGCGAAGCCGACGGAGTTCGCGGAGCATCTTTCCGCCGCGGCCTTTCCATGCACCCGCCGCCTTCTGCCATATCAAAAGCCGTTCATTGGGAGCATGAACGCGCATCGGTATAGAAAGTGGCTGTCTTGTTTCTGTCAACATAATTTTGTTATCCTAACACCGCATAAGCGTACGCGCAATAGGACATAACACGGTATAAATCCTAAAAATTACTGCGCGAAACAGATAAAAACCTAGAGACCTCCGCCGATGGCTTTAACAGTGTTATTGATGATGGCGATGATGCCGTTCACAGAGACCATAATGACCATGCCGACAATGCCCCAGACCATATGCTTCACGCCCTGGGAGCGGGACTCCTCGTTGTCCAGATTCCCGACAAACTGAACTAAGCCCCAGATGAAGACCAGAAACGCGGCGGCAAAGAGCAAGAAAATGAATGGGTTGATGATGTTGCGGCTGATGGCGTTGAGAAGTTCGTTTGTGGTAAGGGCGCGCGCAAAGAGCGGGACAAGAAATGAAATATGAAGTATGAAATATGAAATATGCAGCCAAAGACGGGGACGGGATTTTTTTTTCTGATATTTCATGTTAGGAGATATACCAATATACCAATGATACCAATCTGCGAATAGATACAAATGACCCCTTATTTATTCGTATCTATTGGTATATAGGTACCCATTCGTAGATTGGTATCTGTGCTAAATTGTTGGCGCTTGCGGTATATTTTTTGGAACCGTTGTGTCCAGATTAAATGAGCTGACCAAGATATTCACAAATCCCCAGATGGAGAGCATGCAGAAGACCGCGATGATGCCCCAGACAATGTAGAGTTTGGCTTCTGTTCGTTTCTCCTCCTCGCTTGCTTTGGTGATATAGACAAAGATGCCCCAGATAATCGTGAAGACCGCAAGCCCGATGATAAAGGGGATAACGACATTGAGAATCTCTTCAATTTTAGTGAGCAATTGGGGAACCGTGGTAACGGCGGCAGAGACCGAAGCAACCGGAATAAATGCGCTGATGAGAAAAAGAACTACGGTGAGAAAAGTTTTTGACGCCATAGTGGGTAATAGTATCTAATTTCGAATACCAAGTATCGAATATCGAAAAATACCGAATATATAATCTCGAATCCCGAAAAAGAAAGAACCCGAAACACCGGTTGGATATTCGATATTTCCCAGATTGTATCACATCTTTCTACAATGGGGGTGGCGGACATTGACCGAAAAGGGAAGTACAGACGACTGTTACGAGTCCCCAGAAGGAAAGCATAACAAACAATATGAGGACGCCCCAGATAATGACCCGCCTGCCCTCGGCGATTTTCTCGTTATCCCCGCCTGCGGCAACATATTTCAGGATGCCAGCAAGAACGAGCACGAACGCAACGCCGATGAGAAAGGGAATTATGTTGTTGATTAGACCAATAACAACATTGACGGAAGTCGTAACCGAAATGTCACCGACTTTGTATTTGGCGGACTTCCGCGGGTCATACACCTCAAAGACAGCAGAGGCAAGCAGGGGCGCGCTGGCGGCAACAAACAGAAAAATCCGTTCTACATGCCGCACTGCTTTTTTTGAAATCTGGTGCATATGCGAAACTTTACAAAACACAATGTTCACAAAAACTATTCAAAACACAAACTCATTTCCCCGTTTGGTTTTTTGTCTCCCTTCGGGAGATCCCCAGAAGGGTGGATATACTGTGTTTTGGTATATTTGTCGGGCATTTGTGTTTTAGAAATCTCGCGCTTCGGATTTACGGCGATGCCGGTGGCGTTGGCGTTGGCGTTGGACAGGCTCTCTGATACGAGTCTGACGGCACATTAGGTCCTAGACCTTTAATTTTATCAATCGTGCCACAGACCGCTTCGCGAATCACAAAGACACCGAGGAGCACAAAAGCGCCGACAATGACCCAGACCAGCATCTTCTTGGCATCATTGATTTTTTCCGGGTTCCCTTGCGCCACCACGAACTTAAAGCCCGCGAGCACAAGAAAGAAGACAATGAGGAGGAGTCCGTACTTGACGACTTCTGTAACGACTGCGAGGAGAAGCGCGTCAATAGTTCCGAATCTAGTGGGGTTGCAGATTTTGCCGGGGGGACACGCCGCAGAACCAGTAGTACCGGGCTGATGCGTATGATTCGGGTTTGTGGTATCAACATGCGCCCAAACGGCCGCCGGCACAGAAAACAGTACCAGAGAAAACAAAATTACGGAGAGGAAGGGGATTCCATACTTTGCAAACCGCTGCACCGTAGTTGTTTGTTTCGGTGTCATGTTTTTAGCAGAGTGGATTAAAGGGGGTGAAAGGGTAAAAAAGGGGAAATGAAGTATTGGTTACTTTGCTAAAAACGACCGCGCGTTCGCTGCTTCATCCAGAAACGCGGCCTCAAATGCCTTTGCAATGAGCCACGCGCCGAGCATAAGCGCAAATCCGATGAGAACTTTCACAAAGATGCTGTGCGCATGCTTAATGCTCTCCTCGCTTCCCCCGGCCGTGATGTAGAGGAATCCGGCGTAGGCAAAGCCCATGGTGGCGACAATCACGCCCGCCAAAATCCAGCCATTGATGATGGAAGAAGCAAGAGCAATCACACTGCCGAATGTACACTCCCCGCCCTCAACATCTCCTGGTTTAATCTGTCCTTCAAAGACCATCTTGGGGAGCGTCGCCGCCTTAGCCGTTATTGCCGCCTTTATCGCTTCTTCTGCTGCTTTTTGGTCAGCGGCAGTGTAGTAATTATACCCGCACGGAACATACCAGAGATGCGTGGGTATGTGGAAAGCAAAAGCAACTGACGGCAGCGCGAGCTGGAGCAGGAACAGAAAAGCGATTAGAGCGCGGAGCGCGGAGCGTTTAGCGTTTAGACAAGACATAGTATAAAGAAAGAGTTTAGCAACTAGCGTATAGTGTCTAGAAAATACAAACGGCGCAAAAAGTTTAGAAGGAGAATTCTTAACTAAACGTTAAATGCTCATCTTCCTAAACTTTATCTTATCAGCGCGCCTAACTCTCCATTCGCCCGTTGGAGCGCTTCGCTTGTCCGCGCCCGCCCGCCGGTAATTGATTCTATCATATTCTGAAAGACCGCGCCGGATTGCGCGGGGTTGGGGTCGGGAAAGGCGCGGGCGCGAAGCGCGGAGTCGTACAGAATCGCGCCAAATGCGTCTCCGGGCCGCCCGGCAAGCAGGTCGCGCCGCACGGGCGGAGTGCGCAGCGCCGCGGCAAATTCAGAAACCGCGGCTTGCGAGCTCAGAGTAAGCGCAACTTGATATGCCTGCGGAAAATACGGGGTGCGGCGCATAATCGCGGCCCCGAGCATCTTGCCATAGGTAATAGAAATAGTGGCATTGCGCGGGGCAGGGAAGGGCGAGACATCAAAATTGAGACCCGCATTGCCGCGGCGCAGTTCTGCGAGCTCGCTCCCGAATCCGAAATAAATGGCGAGCCGTTCCGAGAGAAACGTTTGGCGCGACTCCGGCATTGAACGGTTCCATGTATAGACGGGCTTCACGGGATTTGCAAACTCCGTGTAAAAGTTAATAACGCTCTCCGCGCCTTGCCGAGCAAGCGCGGGACTGAAACTGCCGCTTTCAGAGGCAACCACGGGATTCCCGGCCTGCAGGAGAAGCGCGGCAATGATTTCTTTCGCGTTCGTTACATTGCGGTATTCGCCCAAGGAAACCGCGGCGCGGGAGATGTTCCCGATTCTGTCGCGGCGCGTGATGCGGGTCGCGAGAAGCAAAAACTCGTCCCAGTATTTTGGCGGTGTTGCGATGCCCGCCTCATCAAGCGCGTCGCGGTTCCAGTACATCAGGAGCGGGTCCACAGAAACAGGGAGGGCGTAGATGCCGTTTGGCTGGAGAAAAATATCAGCGCCGGCGATAAAGGTATCCTTATATTGCCGCTCGCTATAGTTCTCGTACGGAATCGGGCTGAGTTTGCCGCGATGCCGCGCCAATAGTTCCGGCGGCAGAAGAAGCATATCAGGACCGCCGCCGCCTGCAAGCGCCTCCACAAGTTCCGTGTCAAAGGTCTGCGGCGATTTTTCTTCATACGCAACTTTAATGGAGCCCTTCTCCGGAAAGTTTTTTGCCAAAAGTTCCCGCACCGCGTCTCCCGGCGCCGTACCCCACAGGGTGAGGGTAACTGACTCCGCGCTTCCTCCTTGGGCTTTCGTCATTGCAAGCACAATAAGCCCCGCGACCACGAAGAAACCGAAGATGCCCAGAACGATGGTTTGGAATGTATTCATAAGGTGAACATACCAATATACGAATGATACCAATGATAACGAATGGATACGAATAAATCCACATTCCCGTCTTGCTTATTCGTTGCAATTCGTATATTCGTACCCATCTGTATATTGGTATGCTAGATTTTTCTGAAAATCAAGCCGTAATGATGCGCGCCGGCATTGATGTTTTTCACAAACTGGAACCCGTTCTGTTCAAAAAGAGTTCGCGCGGATTGTTCGGTTACTACATGAGCCGGGTCGGGTCCCATCCGCCCGAACGACCCTGACCAATCAATAACAAGCGCCCTGCCTCCGTGTTTCAAAACCCGCTTCGCTTCCTTAATCGTCCCCGCTTTATCCGCAAGCTGGAAGAGGATATTTGAGAGGATCACGGCATCCGCGGCGCTATCTTTGAGATGCGTGCCGTTCGGTTTTTCCACATCTCCCCAGATGACCTCAAGATTGTGGAGGCGCGCGGAGCGCGCCTCATTCTTCAGCCGCGGGAGCAATTCCTTCTGCACCTCAATCGCGTAGACGCGCCCCGCATCGCCCACAGCCCTTGCCGCGGCAAGAGCGACCGCGCCGCCGCCCGCGCCGAAATCCGCGACGCGCGCGCCGCTCTGAAGGTCAAATTGCTCTATCACTCGTTGTGGCTCGGCGAACATCTTCGTTTTCTCATTAAGTTGATAATCGCATCTGGCGCGCCGCCCGCGGGAAAACGGCAGACGAGAGAATCCCGTCCTCCCTTTTCAAGCGCTGCCGGGCAATCTCAACATATGAGCTATTTATATCACATCCGATAAATTGTTTTCCCAGTCGCTTTGCCGCTACTGCAGTCGTCCCGCTTCCCACAAATGGGTCAAGAACTACCGCATCGTCAGCAAATGCGGTAAGCGCGATAAGATACTGACAAAGCGCGAGCGGCTTAACGGTCTCGTGAATGTTTTCCGCCCCCTTCTCTTCCGGAGATGGCTTCGGCAGGAGAAACACGCGGTCAAGCAATTCATGTATTCTCTCTGTTGTGCTCACATTTGCAGGGAACATACCGTCTCCAACTCGCACATTCGTATTGATGAGTCCCACCCGGTGTTTCTGCATATTTGAGAGATATGTTCCCTCGGTGGGCTTCTGCGCCATTACCATCGGTTCAAAACACGACTTGACTTGCGGCGTCTTCCACCCGCGCAAACGGTTCTTCATCTCCTCCTGCTCTAGGAGAGACAACGCCCTCAATTTATTGATAAAATGTTCCAATCCCATCGCCTTCATTTGATTTTGCGTATAGAGCCATAAAAACATATCACGCACCTCAAAACCAGCATCATCAACCGCAGAAGCCATACGGTGATACAGGCGTGGACTTGAAAAAGAAAAGAAAAAACCTCCGGGCTTTAACACGCGAAATAACTGACTGGCCACCAAACTATACCATTCGTAAAATCGTTTCCCCTGTTCCCGGTCAAACTTCATTCCAGCGGGAAGCGATGTTACCACTAACTGGCTCTTGAGCCGACGCGAAACCTTTTTCTGGTCCCATCCATTATCCAGTTTGTCTAGAAAATAAGGCGGGTCGGTTAAGACCACGTCAACCGACGCCTCCGGAAGTTTCGGGAGTAATGAAAGAGCATCACCGCATGTTATTTTGTCAAGAAGGACTCGCATTGATTCAAATAAGATATCACCCAAAGCGACCGGACGCCAAGATTGCCTCGGCTACTTTGGTAACATTTTTGATGCTTTGGTAAATCTTCTTTATTGGTTGAAGTGTTTTTACATGATAGTAAAAAATCAAATCCTGTATCAAATCTTCAAGCAGATTTATGGTAAATAATGCGTAGCGCGTGGCTTCTAGAGGCGAGAGATTCGATCCTGATTGATACCAACCTTCTTTTGTTTCAAGTGAAGAAACTCGTTTAAGAGTACGGCTGACTGTATCAACCGCTAGCTCAACTTCGTGAGCAGTCAGTTCGGTTTTTGCATACAAAAAATCAGCCGAGTATACCAATTTGTATAAATCTTCCACTGAAAGATGCTCGTTGATAAGCGAAAGGACATACACAAACCACAAATTTGCATTTCGCGGGGACTTGTCAAAATTATCTAAAATAAAACACACACGGAAAAAGCTTTCCAAATCATCAGGGACTATAGATACCAATTTCTTCTCATCTATCACTTGCTCTAATAAGTGCGCAAGTTTTTCTTTTGTGATATCAAGCAACTCATGCTGGAATCGCAAAATTATGTTTTTCTGTTCAATGGATTCAATAAGTTTTGGGAGAAGAGCATCCGTAGAAAAGACCTTTAGAAATTGCTGCGCAGGCACCCGATAAGCACTCTTCCTCCACGCAGCAACAAAACCAATCGTACCTCTTTTTGCAATCCACGACGGTTCTATCAGTGCAAAGAACTTCTTATCCTTCAATACATAGAGTATTTGGCGGTCAGTATGGGGTATCAACGTCTTTGCGTTTCTCTCCTTTTTCGAAATTTTTGAAACTGCAAAATCGAAAAAAGGCAGATTCGAATCTTCAGCATACTGGAATTCTACATTACATTTCTTGCCTCCAATCTCCGCTTGGTAGTCCGGCGCCCGAGTAACTCCCCCTTTTCTTAAAAACCATAAAAAGGCGTCGCCACCGGCTTTTGAGACCTCTACCGCAACACCCGGATGCGCTTGCTTGAGTTTTTTCCTTAGCCACTCGGTGATTTCAAGTTCGGCAATCGCCTTTTTTTTCATGTCTCGCCGATACTCAAGATAGGTTCTTGATTTAATATCGCTGGATTGTGCGTATGTTGTCTTCGCATCCTTTTTCATGCAGGGCTTTGAATGATAACTTCTTTCTGAAAAACGTTAAAGAGGTTTTGACTGATATTCTGTTCTATGAGAGGAACGAATGATATATTGACCTCATACAGTATTGAGTTTCGTTTCTCCTGCAGAGCCGCTCGAGAGGTCGTCCCCATACCACCAAACGGGTCAAGAACCGTTTCCGATATAAACGAATAGGCTCTAATGAGCCGTACGGGGAGTTCTAACGGAAATGGAGCGAGATGTTCACGCGTGCCGCTTTTGTAGGGCTTCATAAGCCAAACATCACTGTTTTTAAGTGAGAGCCAAAACTCTTTGCTGATTTTTGATGCTTCCTTCAACTCGGAGGTAAGATGAGCGTATTTTCCGATATTTCCTCCGGGTTTTTGGAATTCAAGAATCTGTTCGTGCATGTTGTTAAGCACGATTCCGCCTGGATATGGGTACGTGCCAAAGTGTGCGCGGACGCCGTTAGTTTTGTGCCATATGATTTCTCTTTTGAAGACAAAGCCGAGCGTCTCACAGAGGTCAATGGTATGTCCGACGATATTAAGAGTCCGGAACGAATCAGTTTCAGAACTCTTAAGAGGGAGATTCATGATATTGATAAACATCTTTCGCCCCGGCTGTAACACCCTCAAACATTCTTTCCAGACCTTTTGTATTTCGGATTTCCAGAGCGTATAGTCGTTAATGTTACCAAGGTCGCGCCCGGAGAAATCACCACTGTAAGTTTTCGCGTTAAAGTATGGAGGTGAAGTAACGATAAGATGAACACTTCCGTCAGAAACCTCACGCATAGTTCGGCTATCTCCAATTACAATTTTAGCAAAAAACGGGGCCTTGAATCTTCCTGGCTTTACCATATCCACCTTCCGTTTTTCTGGCGAAACGAGCATGAATGATATGAAGATTCTGACTGATAATCCCACTGCAATCTTACAAGCACGTCAATGATGCAATGGCGTCGCCGTCCCGCATCCGCATAATCCGCACTCCCTGGGTCTGACGGCCGAGCGTCGCGATTCCCTTCACATCCGTGCGAATCACCTGACTCTTTTTGGAAATCGCGACCACTTCCTCATCCGGCGACACAACCACACGAGCCGCCATCAAGGAACCGGTCTTGGGAGTAATTTTTGCGGTCTTGATTCCAGAACCGCCGCGCTTTTGGGTTTTGTACTCCTTCAACTTGGTCTTCTTGCCGTATCCTTTTTCCATAATCACTAAAAGTTCTGGATGCTCCGTTTTTTTAGAGATAATGCCCGTGCCCACAATCGCGTCGCCCTTGCGGAGGCGCATCACACGGACCCCCGCGGCAGAACGCCCCATCTCGCGCACATCGCTCTCCTTAAAACGAATGGATTGCCCCTTTGCGGTAACGAGTACAGCCTCGTCCCCTTTCTCCACAAAGGAAGCGGAGACAAGCTCATCGTCTCCCCGGAGAGTAATTGCGATGAGGCCGCTTCGGCGCACATCATGGAAACTCTCTGCCGCGGTCTTCTTGCCCACACCCGCTTTCGTTACCATAAGCAGAGAGAGGCGCGACTGTTTTACCTCTTTCGGCATCGGAAGTATTGAGGTAACCTTTTCGTCAGAACCGAGAGAGAGGAAGTTCATCACGGACTTCCCCTTCGTGGCGCGCTTGCCTTCGGGAACTTCATACATCTTCATCTGGTATGCTTTGCCCTTGTCAGTGAAAAAAAGGAGATCGTTATGTGTCGTTCCCGTAATCACATGGGTAACAAAGTCCTCGTCTTTCGTGTCCAGGTCCACGACGCCCACTCCGCCGCGCCGCTGTTTGCGATACTCCTCCGGGTCTGTCCTTTTGATATAACCGCCTTTGGTCAAAAGGAGTACGGCATCCGCATCAGGAATCAAGTCCTCCTCGGAGAATGCTTTCGCGCCCGCTCTGACTATTTTCGTGCGGCGCTCGTCGCCAAACCGCTCGGAAAGTTCCTGAAGCTCTTTTCTAATGACTTGAAGAATTTTCTTCGGGCTCGCGAGAATATCTTTTAATTCTTTGATAAGCGCTTGCACGGCTTTCAGTTCGTCTTCAATTTTTCTGCGCTCCAATCCGGCAAGCCGCTGGAGCTTCATCTCCAGAATCGCGTTTGCCTGCAGCTCGCTAAAGCGGAACGCCTTGACCAGTCCTGCCCGTGCCGCATCCACATCCGCGGACTTTTTGATGAGCCGGATAATCTCGTCAATATGTTCCAGCGCCTTTTGGAGCCCTAACAGAATATGCTCCCGCGCTTCCGACAAACGGAGGTCAAATTCGCTCCGGCGCTTCACCACTTCCATGCGATGCTCAATGAATGCCGCGAGCATTGCCCGGAGCGAAAGGGTGTGCGGCACTCCCTTCACCAGAGCAACGCAGTTGTAGTGGAACGGTTCTTCCAGCTGGGTATGCTTGTACAAAAAGTTCAAGACCTTCTCCGGAAAACTCCCTTGCTTCAGGTCAATCACAATGCGCGTCTCTTTGGTGGACTCGTCGCGGAGACCCTTAATCCCCTCAATCTTCTTTTCGCGCGCAAGGTCTGCAATCCGCGTAATGAGTTCGGCTTTGTTCACGCGATAGGGAATAGAGGTAATGATAATCTGATACTGCCCGGCTTTATTTTCAATGATTTCCGCAACCCCTCGTACCACAACAGTTCCTTTTCCGGAGGCATACGCATGCTCAATATCCTTCGCCCCCAGGGCGATGCCGCCAGTGGGGAAGTCAGGACCTTGGATAAACTGGAGAAGGTCTTCGGTGGACGCGTCTTTGTTCTCAATCAGGTGCACTGTCGCGGCGACCACTTCCCGCAGGTTGTGCGGCGGGATATTCGTTGCCATACCGACCGCAATGCCCAATGTGCCGTTTAAGAGAAGATTGGGAACTCCTGTTGGGAGCACAATCGGCTCCTTGCGCGTAGCGTCAAAATTAGGGCGGAAGTCAACTGTTTCTTTTTCAATATCGCGGAGCATCTCTCCGGCAAGCCGCGACATCTTCGCTTCCGTGTAGCGATACGCCGCTGCCGGGTCCCCGTCCGTAGAGCCAAAATTTCCTTGACCGATGATAAGCGGGTAGCGGAATGAAAATGTCTGCGCCATCTTCACCATCGCGTCATACACGGATATGTCGCCGTGCGGATGGTACTTACCTAGGACATCCCCGACAACCGCGGCTGATTTTCGCGTCTTTGCCGCAGCAGTGAGGCCCATCTCGTGCATTGCAAAGAGAATACGGCGGTGCACGGGCTTCAGTCCGTCACGCACATCCGGAAGCGCGCGCGCGGTAATCACGGACATCGCGTAATCCAGATAGGACTCCTTCATCTCGGAGACAATGGGGCGGGGAACAATGTGGTGCTCCGGCGCACGGTAATGCGCAGTTTTTTCTGCTGCCATAATGCTGTTATTATACTACGATACGCGGGAGAGTAAAGCTTGAGAGCGACACCGCAGGGCATTAACCCTGCGGGTCGCCCCGATTTGACCCTGCGCGCCCGCCTGCGTGCGGACACGCACGGGCAGGGAGCGCAGGGTATTTTATTCGTAGCCATTCGTATCATTCGCATAATTCGTATATTGGTATGTTCATCTAATAAAAGGGGCGTGAGGGGGGGGAAGGCAGTTCCACACGGTAGTACCTCCGATAAACGCAAAGCATCTTCTTAAAACACAAAACACAGTATCCAGTATCCAGACAAACAGACCAAAACACAGTGCACAAAAAGCCGAATGTATATTTAATCGCGATGACAAAACGCGCAGGGTTTCGTTCTCTCTAGGCGCTCCATCGGCCTCGCTCCTGTTTCGCTCGCGCATGCGGTACAGAAAGAGCTCTTCATCCACTTTTCGCACAATGCCTATACCCGGTAAGAAAAGGGTGGAATATTAATGCGGCGTACGCCGTGATTACCAAAACAAATTACACCACACCCCTTCCCTGTAAACATCGGGTGTTGACAGAGGGAAGGTGTGGTGTAATTTGTCCTCTGTCAACACCCGATGTTGACAGGGGATGCAAGACGGCGCTTCACAGTTCACAGTAAAGAGGAGAGCGCGTACAATAGCGATATGGAATTAGAACATCTCGGAAACAGTTCTTTTTTGGGGCGGAGCCGCCGGTTTCTCTCGCGTTATGTTCGGCATATTTCCACCGCGGCATTTGTTGCGGGATTTCTTTTTGACAACCTCACGCTCACGCGTATTGACGCGCCGCTCACTGAATGGGCGCTCGGTACGCATCTCTCGCTTGCCACGCTCGGGATTCTCTTATTTCAGGTCTGTGAATCGGGATTCGTCCGCTGTAGAGCATTCCTTCGGCTCGGCGCGTTTCTGCCGATTGTTATCCAGTTTTCCTTCGGAGCGCTCGCAAGCGGCTTTTTCATTTTCTTCTCGCGAAGCGGCACGCTCGCCACCAGCTACCCCTTTCTCCTCTTTCTCGGCGCGCTCCTTATCGGAAACGAGATTCTGCGCACTCGTTATGCGCGGCTCGCATTTCAGCTCGCTGTGTTTTTTGTTATGCTCCTGTCATTTTCCGCGCTTTTTGTTCCGGTATTCTGGGGGAAGATGGGAGCCGGAATTTTTCTCGCAAGCGCCGCGCTTGCGCTCATTGTCTTCCGCCTTTTTCTCCTAGTCCTATCGTGGATTGCTGGAGAACGATTACGGCAGAGCCGCCGCGCGGTCTTCCTGAGCGTCTGGGGTATCGCTGCTTTTTTCGTTGTGCTCTACTTTTGGAATATCATTCCTCCGATTCCGCTCTCCGTGAAGCATATTGGCGTGTACCACACAGTGGAGAGGAAGGGAAGCGACTATCGCGTTTCTTTTGAACAGGAAAAGTCATTTTTCCTTTTTGATACTTCGAGTCGCACCTTTCACGCGCGCGCGGGCGAGCCCGTGTATGTCTTCAGTTCAGTATTCGCTCCCACAAAACTCCAGACCACGATTTTCCACGAATGGTACTATTATGATGCGGGAGAAGGGAAGTGGCGGCTCGCAAGCCGCATCCCGTTCGCCATTGTGGGCGGCCGCGACGCGGGCTACCGCGTCTGGAGTATGAAGACCGAGGCAACCCCCGGACAATGGAGAGTTGATGTTGTCACGAGCCGCGGCCAGATTGTCGGCCGCCTTGCGTTTACCGTTGTGCCTGCCGCGACCGCGCCAAAACTTATTACCGCTCTCCGCTAACGGCGGCAAAATAATCCTCCTACATTCCTAGGAATGTAGGAATAAAAGCCACAATGATTATCGTAGATGTAGAAGCAACCGGGGTAGATGCGCGATTGTGTTCGCTGCTTTCTGTTGGGGCAGTTGAGTTTGAGAATCCGCAGAACCAGTTCTATGTGGAATGCCGCGCGTTTGACGGAGCGCATATTGAGAAAGAGGCGCTTCTGATTTCAGGATTTACGATGGAGGAAATTATTGTAAATAATCAATCACCAAACACCCATAGCCCAAAAAAGACGGATAGGGAAGCTGTTGAAGCGTTTTTGGAATGGATGAAGACCTGCAAGGAGTGGACTTTGGCGGGGCAGAACCCGTCTTTCGACCGTTCTTTTCTTGAAGAGACGGCGCATCGGTATCACATCAACTGGCCGCTTGCACATCGCACGATTGACCTACACTCCATTGCGTACTATCACATGAAAAAAAGGGGAGTGGAGCCGCCGCAGAAGAACAACCACTCCGCGCTCAACTTGGACCGTATCTTAAAGTATGTGGGACTCCTGACGCGCGCGAAAAAGCACAATGCGCTTGCAGATGCAAAGCTTGAAGCCGAGGCGCTCGCGCGTTTGCTCTATGGCAAAAATCTGCTCAAAGAATACTCCTCTCTTCCGGTGCCAAAACTATAAGGAATGT
>CAYJWA010000015.1:0-18578 GCA_964373775.1 uncultured Candidatus Saccharibacteria bacterium
GGACTTGGAATCGAACCAAGATTCACGGCTTCAAAGGCCGCTGTCCTACCGTTAGCCTGCCCGCGGACGAGCTTTGACGGCCAGGGACGACCCCTCCTCTCTATAATCTTCCTGAACAAAACTGGGGGACTTGGAATCGAACCAAGATTCACGGCTTCAAAGGCCGCTGTCCTACCGTTAGACGATCCCCCAGTTTTGTTCAGGATACCTTACCAACAATGTTCATTTTCTCCACCGAACCCTTATAACTTTTCAAGTACTTCTCTCTTTCTCTCGCCAACTGCCGTGTTGGAAAATCTTCAGAATGCACAATCCTAAACGGAATTCTGGCTTTCGTTGACCGAACCCTTCCAGCATTATGATATTCCAACCGCTTCACTATGCTGGCTGACATGCCAATATAATACCCACTGTCTTTCAGACTTTGAATTATATAAACGAAATACATGTCCTACCGTTAGCCTACCCGGCCAGGGACGACCCCGCAATGTAACTTACAACCTACAACTTACAACGGTAGAAGAAGAAAGACAACAAAGTGCAAGAGTGTTAGCGGTTGGTTGTTGGTGGTTGCCTGCCCGCCGACCTGCCCGTTCGCGGAACGCAGGCGGGAGCTTCGGCGTAGGCGGGGTTGTTGGTCAGTTTTATCACCGCAAGTTCAAGCGGGAGTTGCGGCAAAGATGCGTAGCCAATGCGGTCATAGGCAGTGAGAAACTCCAGAAGCGCGAACGAGTGAACGCGCGAATCCTTTTGCAGGGCAATCTTTTTAAGAAACGCGAAGTCCTCCGGCGATATTTCTTCCTTGATTCCTCCTTCCATATTCGGCGCGTTGCGCAGAAGCAGAATGAGGCGAATCCTCGCGAGCAAAAGGTGCGCAAACACTTTCATATCAACATTCTGCCCTGCCGCTTTTCCGAGAGCCATCAGCCCCGCTTCCGCATCTTTCTTTTCAATCGCGCCAATCACCGCGTGCACCAATTCTCCCTTCGGGGCGCCGGTAACCTGCTCCACTTCCGCAACCGTAATCTTCTTATCCGGAGAGGCGCCCATCACTTTCTGAAGAATGCCCTGCGCATCGCGAAACGAGCCCTCGGCAAGAAGCGCAATCAATTCCGCTCCCGGTCGGTCAATCGCAAACCCTTCCTTCTTTGCAATCCGCTCCGAGACCTCTCTTAGGGTCCCCCGCGCGGGCTTCTTAAATTGGTGAATATCGCATCGCGAGAGAATCGTTTCCGGAACTTTCTCAAACTCGGTTGTCGCAAGAATAAAGACAACATGCGCGGGCGGCTCTTCTAATGTCTTCAGAAGCGCGTTCCACGCCGGCGGAGTCAGCATGTGCGCCTCATCAAGAATATACACCTTGTAGCGCGACTCAAACGGAACCGCGGCAACTGCTTCCCGCAGGACGCGCACTTCATCAATGCCGCGGTTTGACGCCGCGTCTATTTCGTACAGGTCCACATCGCTCGTGCCGATGGCGCGCGCCAAGATACGCGCCACCGATGTCTTGCCTGTGCCGCGCGAACCAGCGAAAAGGTACGCATGCGAAATCCGGCCGAGCTTGATTGCCCCCTGAAGCGCGTTCACCACATGGTCCTGCCCGAGCACTTCCTGAAAGGACTGCGGGCGATACTTGCGATAGAGAACGGATTCGCTCATGCAATGCAGTATACAAAATTACAAGCGAAAAGACGAGAAAAAATGCGCCAGCCGCTCCACAGCCGGCGCATTGTCCCACACGAACAATTCCATCCCTTTCACGCAACTGCGCGAAGTTGCAAGTGGGTCGGGGTAGATTTTTCCAAAAACGCCGCGAGTTTGTTAAATCTTTCTTCTGCGTTTGCGGACTTCGCGTTCGCAACTCTCGCGTACGATTTCCAGAACTTCTCTCCCTGTTTCAGCACCACTTCACGGCAGAATGCATCTTTGCTCAGCTCATCTGCCCCCATATAGTGGAGTACTTCAAGCAGGGAGTTTATTAAAGGGCCATGCTCTGGAAAGCTCTGGCGAAGTGTCAGTTGTAGTTGTAGCATACGGAATTCCTTTCTCTGTCATTTCAATTTTTCTGTTTCACCTTGAGAGCACTGCGTGCTTTACCAATGCTACGCTGTTCCACAAAATCCGCAAGAAAAACTGTGGATAACCGCACAGAATCAGAGAGCGAGGATGAGTACCAAGGACTAACCTATGTACTTAGGTTAGTCCCTGGTGAAGTTCTCCGCCGGGCTTTAAGGAATCCTGCAGCAATCTTCTCAACCCGTGCAGCGCTGTTTGTCTCCATCAATTTCACCCGTAACTCTTTCGCTCCCTCCCAGCCGGTAACATATGCTTTGAAGTGCTTCTTCATTACCGAAAAACTCTTTACATTCTTAAAAAGCTTCTCAAAGAGATATGAATGCTCAACCAACACTTTTAATCTTTCTTCTGCACCAACGCTTTTCGGTCGCAGACCGTCGCGGACTTCACGCAGACAGTCGCGGAAGAGCCACGGATTCCCCAAAATCGCTCGGCCAAGCATGATGCCGTCAGCGCCGGTTTCTTTTGCTTTGGCGTGCGCTTCGGCAATGCTCGCGACATCACCATTGCCTAAAATCAATGTTCCCACAAGGTCTGACCTTGAGAAGAACTCATCTCTCATCTCCACCGCTCTCCGTACCCTATCCCAATGAGCCGGTACTTCTGACATTTCCTTTCGCGTCCGCGCGTGAATCGTAATAGCGGCCGGCTCTTCCGTCAAAAGTTCAGGAAGCCATTCTTCCAGAACATCTTTGTTATAGCCGAGGCGGGTCTTCACTGAAACGGGAAGCGGGTTCGCGCCGCGCTTCGCGGCGCGGATAATCTCACGCGCCAACTGCGGGTTCTTGATGAGCGCGGCGCCAGCGCCGGATTTTTCAATAGAACGGTCAGGACAACCCATATTGATGTCCAGTCCGTCAAAACCGAGCTCCTTTACGAGCTTGGCGACCCCAAACATCTTCTCCGGATTTCCGGAAAACAACTGCGCCACGATTGGGCGCTCGCTCTCGGTGTACATCAAATCCGCGAGTAGTTTCTCTCTTCCCGCACTCATGAGACCGTCCGCAGAGGTGAACTCAGTGGACATCACATCGGGTTTACCGTACTTGGCTATAATTCGCCGAAATGCCGCGTCCGTCACATTCGCCATTGGCGCAAGCGCAAAAATCGGTTTTGACAATTTTCCCCAAAATCCGTGACTCATAACAAATTATCCTATCACAAACATCAATCCGAGACAGAAAAACGGCTTGCGCGCGAGACGCAAGCCGAAAAACACACAGTCCCTTCCTTAATCAGCGCCTTCCGCGCAGGCGCGCACCATGTTATCCGCAATCGCGGACGCCGTCCACCCAAGGGCAAACGCATCAAGCAGTTGCTTCGGAAGAGGATAAGGACATTCTTGCCGAAACTTCTGCACTGCTTCCATCCACCGAAGATTTTGCCGCTGCGCCTCTTCTCCGAGACGCATTGCCTCTTCCACCGTTATGCTCCGAATAAATGCTGACATAATATCTTTTTGTGCTCATGTTCTTTTCATTCTCATCCCCGCTTCACTCAAAGCAAGGCAAAACGAAACGGGCGACTCGTGTGATTCGAGCGCCCGTCTCTGTGTTCTTACTTCAATCTTTCAACTTAAATCTTTAATCTTTTTGCAAAACACACAAACTGACTCTCGACTTGCGAGCGCCGTAAAAGAAAAAGCTAAAGTTGAGGGCGTTTGATTGCATTGTGCTTTACATACTACCTGTCCATTGAAAATGGTCAAGTCCCTGTGTGAATAAACAAAACCCACCCAATCCGCTTACAAGGTCCGACCTTGTATAGGCTCAAATAGTGTTGTAGCAGAGCCGTATTCTGCTACAAGGTCGGACCTTGTAAAATTCATAGGTTAGTCCTTGGTGTGAGGGCGGTTTCTCATTTCAACTCCGCGCCCGTAAGTTCCACCCGCGAGCCCGCGGCGATTTCACGGCGGAGCATCTTCTCCGCAATCACCTGCTCCACTTTTTCCTGTATGGCGCGATTCATGGGGCGGGCGCCGAACTTCGGGTCCTGCCCCACGGAGACAAGGTACTCCACCAGCCCGTCAGTAATGACAAGCTCAATCCCTTTTTCTTTGAGCCGTTTCGCAAACTTCTCTAGCATCAGTCGCGCGATCTTTCGCAGATGCTCCTCTTTGAGCGGATGAAAGAGAATCACGCCGTCAAAACGATTCAGAAGCTCGGGTTTGAATACCCCCCGATTGATGATTTCAGCAGTGATAATTTCTTTATCTCCGGCAGCTGTTTCATGCTTCATATTCCAGATGACATCGCTCGCGGCGTTGGAAGTCGCGATAATCATGAGATTGCGCGCGTTCACGCGCTTCCCTGCCGCATCCGTAAAGAATCCCTCATCAAGAATCTGCAGAAACAAATTGTGCACATCTTTATTCGTCTTTTCAAACTCGTCAAGAAGAAGCACTCCGAACGGCCGCTCCCGAAGCGCTGAGGCAAGGGTCCCGACTTTCCCGCCTTCAAAGGTGCCGATAAGACGCGCGAGCGCGTCCGGCGCCTGATACTCTGACATATCAAAACGGACAATCGCGCTCTCGTCTCCGAAGAACGCCTGCGCGAGCGCCTTGGTCGTCTCGGTCTTTCCGACTCCGGTGGGACCGAGGAAAAGAAACGAGCCCTGCGGGCGGTTGGGATTCCCGACTCCGGAGCGCGCGCGCCGGAGCGCGCCGGCAATCGCAGATACAGCTTCTTCCTGTCCCACAATGCGCTCATGAAGGGTCTTCTCCAGAGCGAGCAGTTTCTCCCGCTCATCCACTTTTGCCTCTCCGAGCGCGATGCCGGTCTTGCGGGAAACAAGGTCTAAAACATCCTCGCGCGTAATGTTTCGCTTCTGCGCCGCCTTCACCTTCGGCGCAAGTTCAAGCAAAAGGTCAATCGCTTTATCCGGCATCACGCCCTCAAAGAAGTATCGCTCCGCGCTTTCTGCGGTGGCGCGAAGCGCCTGATAGGTGAAGAAAACCTTGTGCCGGTATTCTTCCCGAAGCGCTATATCTTCCAAAATCGGAATCGCGGCTTCAGCGCCGACTCCGGCAACTTGCACCCGTTCAAATCGTTCGCGCACTTTAGGATTCGGCTCAAGCAGTTGGTGAAATACGGAAGTCTCTACGACCGCGACAATCTGAATATTCGGCGAGTCAAGGAACGGGTCAAGAAGCGCGAGCGCGTCCGAACCGAGAGAGCGCGTTGCCTCAAAAAATGTGTGGAAATTATCAAAAACAAAGATGATGTTCCCGGCATACATTGCCTCGCTTAAAAGCCGCGTCAGCTCCGCCTCCAATGCGGCTTTCTCGTGAAGCGCCGAGACAAACGGCGCGCCGTCAAAAACAAAAATCCGCTTGTGCTCAAGAGGCGGGAGAATTGTGCCCGCGATAATCTCCCGTGCCACGCGTACCATCACCGATAATTTCGGCACGCCTTCCTCGCCGACCAACATCACATTCGCTTCCCTGCCGCGCGAAAGAACTCGCTCCACTTCCTCCGCTTCGCGGGTGCCGAAAGAACTCTCTCCAAGAGCGCGGAACGCGGAATGCTCCGTTATCTCCGTCGCGTACCGCGCGAGGAGCGCGGTCTCGCCATACGCCCAGTCCTTGCCGATGCCCGGAATTCTCCCGAGTGCGTCCCGCCCGAAAAATCGCAGCGCATGTTTATACTGAGACTCGCTTCGCGCGACCCACTCCGCGGCGCCGGCGAAACTCGGCTCATCAATTGCGCGCTCCGCAAAAAAACGGCGAAGCGATTCGTCCGCGCGAAAGAGAGAACGCGCAATGTCCGCAAGACCAACTACTGTCTTCTCGGGAACAACAATGGAAAATGTCTCTGCTTTTGCGGGGGCGCTTGCCTTCAGAAATAAAACAACTTCTTCGGCAGAAAGCCCAAGCCGCAGCATCGTAAGAAAACCGAAGCGGGATGTGAGAAACTCGCCGAGAGCATCGGTGCGACAAAGAGAAAATGCGCAGGCAACCTCAAAGCGGATTGCGGGACGGCGCGGGGAGAGCGGCTCCGGCAGTATCGCCTCAATATCCTGAAAGTATGTTGAGTAATAAAACGCGCGCAGAAGAAACGCGCAGAGCCAAACCGCAAGCGCGATTTGGAGCAGTCCCGTTGCAGGCGAAAACCACGGAAGCGCCGCCGCGCTTGCCGCAGGAAGAAACCCGGAAATAAAAGCAACGCGCGTCAGCAGGTACAGACCGGCAACAATAATCAATACCAGGAACACAACAACGCGAAGAATCTTCTCCGACCGATACAACCGCGCGCCGGAAATCAGCCGCTCTACTAAAAGAGCGTTGCGATAGAGCGAAGCCGCGTTGCATAGTTCAGGGTAAGTCATGAGATAAACATACCAATATACGAATGATGCTAAATCTGCGAATGGATACGAATACGGCATTAGGAGAAGAGTCCGACAACCCCGCTTAGGGCAAGAGCGAAAATGATAAGCGGCATGAAGAGCCACGCAAAAAGAAACGCGACAAAGAAAACAGTCAAAAGCGCAAGGGAGAAAACACCGGCTGCAATCGTGATGAGCCGAATAACCGCGCCCACAATGCGGGTGATGCTGTTCAGGAGAAATGCGCCGAGCGCGCCCCCTTCGCCTCCCTTTCGCGACTCGTGCAGCCGCTTCCACGGAGAAAGAAGCGTGCGGAGTAAAATTGGAATGGAAAAAAAGTGGAACAGAAACCACGCAAAGTTGGAATATAGCCGCGCGAGGTCAGCCCACGCAGTCGTGTAATGCCATAGCAGATACACCGGAATCAATTGAAAAAACGCCATTGCTCTTTATTCTTACCTAAATCTTTAATCTTAAATCTTGAATCTTGAATCTTACATCATCTTGATTATATCCCGATAGGTGATGATTACCATCAGGAGAATCAAGAGAACAAAACCAGCAGTATTGAGCGCGCGGGAAACCCTAACCGGAATCGGGCGGCGAATAATTCCTTCAATCCCAAGAAACAGGAGCCGTCCCCCGTCCAGCGCGGGAATGGGAAGCAGATTTATGACAGCGAGATTGATTGAGATAAACGCGGTAAAAGAAAGAATGTACACAAGCCCAAGCCCCCGCGCTTCGCCCACGAGTCCCGCAATGCCGACTGGACCGGTAATGGAGCTGAAATTCGCCTCGCCGCGGAATGCCTGCGCAATAAAACCAAAGAGCCCAACCGTCACATCGCGCAAGAGGTCAATGGTAGTCAAAAATCCCTCAAAGAGTGCGCGAAAGAAACCGAAGCGCACCACGCCAACGGTCTCCAGCGAGACGCCGATAGCGGGTTTGCCTGCAATAATACCCTGCGCCGGCACAACTTCTGCGCTCGCCACCATCTCACCTCTTTTATACTGAATCGTAAGCGCCCCCCGGGAATTCTGGATAAACGCGCGAGCAGTGTCTCCATTCGTCCCTTCAAATGAACGCCCTCCCTCACGCAAAGAAAGAATCGCGTCCCCGGCTTTGAGCCCCCCCTTTTCAGCGGGCGAATCAGGCAAGACGGACACAATCGTGAGCGCCGCATCCTGTATCTCATCTGCATACCGTCCTTCTGCTCCGGAGGGGACGCCAAAAAGAAAGGTCACTGAAATCAGGAGCCATGCGAAGATGATGTTGCCGAGAACTCCGGAGGCGAGCACGAGCGCCTGTACCCACCGAGGTTTTGAGGTAAATCCTTTTTCTTCATCCGCGTCAATCTGCGCCTCTAATCCGCGGGTATCTGCGTCCCCGCCGTCCTCTCCGAAAATCTTGACGAATCCTCCGAACGGAATGAGATTCAACGAATAAACCGTCTCGCCGATTTTTTTGCTGAATAACTGTGGCGGGAAACCGAGAGCAAATTCATCAACGCGAATCCCCGCTTTTTTTGCGGAAATAAAATGCCCCAGCTCGTGCACAAAGATGAGCGCGCCGAGAATAATGAAAAAAAGTATGACAGTCACGAATTGACCTAATTAACCTAATTATTCCCCGCCTGTGCCGACTCGCGCTTCGCGCGCCGTCGCAAAAGCCTCTGGTAGCGTGCGACCGAAGGCTTCGGCAAGGCGAGAGCGGCTTCGGCGGGCAGGTAATTGACCTAAGGAAATCTTAAACACCAATGTCTAACTTAGGAATTGAGATTTGGACATTCTTTAGAATAATTAGAGCAATTAGAATAATTAGAATAATTTAACTTGAAATTTCTTTCTCTTTCCGCGCAAACGCCTCTTGCAGTTTCTTATTCTCCGCTTCCACCAACTTCTCCAATTCTTTCTTCAGGCGGAATTTCTCGTCCTCGCCCATGCCGCCCGCCTTTTCCTTCGCCTCAAGATCCTTTACTGTCTCATCCCGCGCCTTCCGCAGGGTAACGCGCGCGCGCTCCATCTTTTCTTTCGCAACCCGAACGAGCGCGACGCGGCGCTCCGAAGTCAACTCGGGAAAATGCACGCGTACGCCCCGCTCATCCGCGGAAACCGAAAGGCCAAGATTGGCGGTCGCAATCGCCTTCTCAATCTCTTTCGTGAGTCCCGCATCGTACGGCGCAATCCGGAGCGTCCGCGCATCCTCAATAGAAATAGACGCGGCATGCTTCAGAGGCGTCTTCGCCCCGTACGCCTCAACAAAAACAGCGTCAAAAATCGCCGGCGCGGCGCGCCCGCTCCGCAAACCGCTCATTTCCCTGGCGAGCCATTCTTGGACTTCCTTTGCCTTTGCCTGAAAACTTAAAAAGTTGTACATCAAAACTGGTCAGTGTTAATATTCCGGTTTGGAAGCCAGGTAAAAAGTATAAAGTGAAAAAAATCTTAACTTCTATGCTTTGCCCAAACTGGTTCCCTCACCCTAGAACTCATCCCAAAACCTACCATGGACATTATTGTTGGAGCCATTTCGCATCGTCGCCGCGCCAGATTCGGTAAAAAACGGCTTATCCTCGGTCGGAGTACCTCGGTACACCTCCCTCGTCTGCGCCGTTTTTTCCTCGAATCCGGCGCGGCTTTGGATTGCGATAAGTTTTGGGATGAGTTCTAACCTTTATACTATATCATACCTTCGGCAAAACGAGCGCCAGATGCTCCAGAAGCAGTTTCAGAGACGGGGCCCTATCTCGCGCGTATTTTTTTGCGTCAAGAATCTCTGCCAGCGCCTCTGCATTCGCCTGCGTATTTTTTGCCGCAGCCCGCTCCAAGGCATCCAGAAAACAGAGAATCTGCGCCTTCTCGAGAAGGGGCTCCTCCCCATCCTCTCTCTCCTGTTTCTCCTTTTCTAGCTTTGCGAGCATCGCCTGCACCCGCGCGAGCCGCGCGGAAATCTTCTCCGCAAGAAACTGATCTGCATCCCGTGCTCCATTCGCATCGCTGTCCGACTCAACAAAAACCATCTGAAGCCGAGAGCGCAAGGTGGAGAAAAGAATTTCCGCCGAGGGAACGACGAGAAAAAAAAGAGTGTCCGCGGTCGGTTCCTCAAAGGTCTTGAGAAGCGCGTTTTGCGCCTCGGAAGTCAGACCCCGCGCCGCAAGAATGAAGACCTTCCGCGCGCCGAACGCGCGGCGCGCGCTCGCCTCTTTTAATTGCCGCGCCTCGTTAATGCCGAAGTTCTCATATTCTCCGCGCCAAAAATCCGGATTGCCTTTTACCGGAAAACCGAGTTCGCGCTCCAAAAAGCCCTCAATCTGAGAGAAGACCTGTTCCGCTTCCCCGGCAACGCAATACGCGTGATGAAGCGGAAACGATACACCGCGGAGCGAACTGTCCGGAATATGCAGACCAGTCATTCATTGATTGTAACAATGCGCAGGAAAAAAAACAGGGCTTCCCCGCCCACACACGGATGTGAAAGCGGAAGAAAGCCCTGCCTGACGCAATTTCTCACCCCCCGTTGTGGGGAAAAATCAGCATCAGATGCACGGAACCTCCCTGCTCCATAAAAACTGTATCACAACATCATGTCTTGCGCGAGCGCGTAAATTATGCAATGGTATTCATTGTAGATACGCTTAACGAATAGCGGTAGATACACTTGACGAATGGTGCACACGAATACCAAAAGCGGTAGATACACTTGACGAATGGTGCACACGAATTTTAGGAAGGCGCACACGAATGGGGGATACCCTGCGCTCCCTGCCCGTGCGTGTCCGCACGCAGGCGGGCGCGCAGGGTCATTCGGGGCGGCCCGCAGGCAGGCGCCCTGCGGTGCCGCTCTCAATCTTTACACGACATTCATTTCAATATCCATGCTACACACGGTCAGCGGAAAAGTAGTAAAGGGGCGCGGTTATGGAAAAAAAATAGGATTTCCAACCATCAACCTTGACAGGAGAGAATATAAACGGCTTAACCTAAATATACCGGAAGGAATATATGCAGGAGTCGCAAAAATAAAAGAAAGCGGGCAAATAGTTAAAGCAGGAATCGTCATCGGCATAAAGGACAAAAGAGGACTTCCAAAGATTGAGGCACATCTCCTAGGTTTCACAGGTGTCCTTTATGGAAAAAGAATTGAATTGTCCTTGAGAAAATACCTGCGTGCATTTATGTCCTTTAGAAGTGAAAGGACCCTGAAGGCGCAGATTGCAGTGGACATGGCAATGGTTGAGAAAGCAATCAGTTTGACAAACTGATGCATATACTTCGCAACAAGGGACCGTCGCCTCCTTTATTGCGTTACGCAAAAAACTGCCAGTAAAAGATACCCGCCACCGCAAGAACAATGAGTATGATGATGGTCTTTCGCATACAAATACAAATGGAATGACCTGGTAATCTGTGCAGTATATCACCTCTCGCGGAAGAGGTTATGCACAGTTCTTAAAAGGCGATGAAGGGATGATATGGAAATCCCTGCCTGCGGCAGGCAGTCAAACCAGCGTCAATTCTGTGTCTTTACCAGAACAACTCTCTCATTGTCTTCGGCCAGCCGAGGAGAAGAAGCAGCGCAAGCGGAGCGCCCCAGTTTGCCCATCGCTCCACAAAGTCCCACACCGGCTCTCCGGCAATGGGACGGAGAAGCGCGGTCCAGAATCCCCAGAACGCCATCCACAGGAGCGCAAGCCGCACGGGTTTTACAAGAATAAGCAGCGCGAGCGCGATATCCATCACACCGATAAGAGGCATAAACAGGAGCGCCTGCTCCGGCGAATACCCGACCGCAGTAAAGTATTTGATCCAGCCGGCTTTCTGCTGAAATGCAAACACTCCGTGCCCGATAAACTCGCCGGCAACGGCGATGCGCAAAACCCATTCCACCCATGGAGCATTCATGATTGTATTGTACCGCTTACTCACAATAACTGTACAGTCAACCTGTGCACAATTCATCCAAACATCCCCGCGCGCAGATTCTTGTTGATTTCGCCCATTTCAAGGAGTACGATGAAGGTACCATCGGGGTATCGAAATAACCGCTCAAAGCGGCACTGCTATGGTCCGAAAAAGCGATGTCCTCTATAACGCAGAAAAGATTGCACGGTTTTTCGGCGTGGCGAGAAAAACCGCGTGGCAGTGGTGCAAGAGCGGAAAACTTCCGGCATTCAAAATAGGCAAAGAGTGGAAGATCCGCGTCTCTGACTTGCAAAAAATGATAGACCGGAAAATCCGCGCACGGCGCGATGACAACTCCCCCCGCCTGTTTTAAGCACCCTTTTTTCTCCCCTCCCTTTGTTACAAAGGAAAAAAGCGCTTGTCTTGCTTCTGTATTCCTAATTCGTATCCCGCACTTCCTTTCTGATGTTCCCTATTCCCTATTTCATGTTACATTTCTTGTCATGACCCAAGACGAAGCCCTCTCCATTCTGAAGACCGGAGCCAATGTGTTTCTGACCGGCGAGCCCGGAAGCGGGAAGACCTATACCGTGAACCGATATGTCTCCCTTCTCCGCGATTGCGGCGTTGAACCAGCAATCACTGCCTCAACCGGCATCGCCGCGACGCACATCAATGGATTCACGGTCCACTCATGGTGCGGCATTGGGGTACGGCCGAAGCTCACCCGCTACGACCTTGACCATATCGCGGGGAACAAACGGGTGTACGGACGAGTGAATAATGCGCGCGTTCTCGTGATTGACGAGGTCTCGATGCTCTCCGAAAGCACCCTGGGCATGGTGGAGGCGGTCTGCCGCGAGATTCGCCGGAACCCGCAACCCTTTGGCGGATTGCAGGTGATTTTTGTCGGCGATTTTTTTCAGCTCCCGCCCGTCAATAAACGGAACCGTGAGGAAACGGAGGGGGGACAGCGGTCATTTGTTGAAGACGCCGCTACGGAACAATTTGCGTTTGCCGCCCCTGCCTGGCGCAAAGCGAATCCGCTCGTTTGTTATCTCTCCGAACAACATCGGCAGGAAGACGCGGCGTTTCTTGAATTTCTTTCCGCTGTCCGAAAAGGCGCGGTGGAAGAGCGGCACAGGGCGCTTCTGCGCACCCGCTATGCCAAAGCGCCGCAGAGCAACGCGATTACCCAATTGTATTCGCACAATGCGGATGTGGACTACATCAACAACGCCGAACTCGCCAAGCTCCCGGGAATGCCGAAGGTATTCGTCATGGAGAGCAGGGGCCCGGACGCCCTCGTCCTCTCCCTCAAACGCGGCTGTCTTTCTCCGGAGACGCTCTCGCTCAAAGTCGGCGCGCGGGTGATGTTCACGAAAAACGATATGGAATGGCGATTCGTCAACGGAACAACCGGAGCCGTTATTGGTTTCTCAAAAGAAAACGGTCTGCCAGTCGTAAAAACTATGGGCGGACGCGAAGTTCTTGCAAATCAAATGGAATGGAATATGCAGGACGGAGGAAGAGTGCTTGCCCGCATCACCCAAATCCCGCTCCGGCTCGCGTGGGCCATCACGGTGCATAAAAGCCAGGGCATGTCGCTTGACAGCGCGCACATGGACCTTTCGTCCGCGTTTGAGTATGGACAAGGATATGTGGCGCTCTCGCGGGTACGCACGCTCAAGGGTTTATCACTCGCGGGCCTCAATGCTCGCGCGCTTGAAGTGCATCCTCTGATTCGCGAAAAGGATGCGCACTTCCGCGCCGCCTCCGGCGCGGCGCGCGAGAAGTTCCGCGCGCTCCCGCCACCCGAGCTTTCCGTGATGCACGACAACTTCCTTCGCTCCATTGGCGGCAAGCCGAGAGCTGGCCGCACAATCCGCCCCCAAAAAGGAAAAGCGGACACGCTTTCTCTCACCAAAGCCCTTGCGCTGAAACGGCTCTCCCTTCCCGAAATCGCAAAGGAGCGAGGCATGACGGTCGGCACTATCATTCACCACCTCGAACAACTCACGGAGAAGGGAACAATTATCCCCGCGCGCGACCTCTCGCATCTCACTCCCGACCCCGACCGCTTCACCGAAATCGAAAAGGCCTTCAAAACGGTTCTTTTCAAAACTCCGCCAGCAAAGCAGGATGCTTTGCGTGATTCCTCCGGCCTCATCAAACTATCTCCCGTCCGCCAGCTTTTGGACGATTCTTTTTCCTTCGACGAGCTCCGCCTCGCGAGATTATTTTTGCATTTATAACAACCATGCTCCAAAAAATCATCAACACTATTCGATTTTGGAAGTACAATACCCACCCGGCAAAGATGGAGCATCGCTCACGCAAGGCGGTGCTGTTCGGCTCCGAGGGTGCACTTTGGTTTTTCAACGATTTAGAATTTCGCCGCCTCATCAAATTTGAGAAGCGCAGCGAAGAAGAGAAGAATCGCTTCTTCAACGAACTTACAGTTACGAACCTTGTGCTGCTCATGCTCCTTATCGAACAGCGCGTACAGGAGACGAGCGAAGAAGACCATAAAGAATACCTGAAAGCGCTTCGTCTTGCCGTGCCGGAGTTTTACAAAGGATTTCTCCGCCGCATCAAGATTCCAGAGCATCTCGCGTCAATATGGGACAAGCTCATTGAGCTGCGCTATAACGAGTATTCGAGAGACATGCTTGAATTCCGCCGGCGATTCTTTGAGGAGCAGAACGAGTTAGCGCATGAAATTGCATCGGACAATCGCGCCATGATTTTCCAGACCGTGGTCCTCGGCCTCTATAACCATCTCATGCGCGGCAAAATCAAAAAAGGCGACCCGCTCTACCTTTTTCTTCAGAAATATCTCATCGGCGTCCACAAAGGCCTCATCAAACGGATTTAACCAAACCGTTGAATCAGGGCTATACACAAAGGTAGTAAAATCCTCAAAATTGGAGAATGGAAACATGGATATATTGTAGCATGTAGTTACTTTTTAATAACACTAATGATTTTGCCGTTGATCATGAAGTCGTCGGATTCGTGGAGGAAGATGGGCTTGTAGTGCTTTTGCTTGGATGATTCTGAAACGAGCATTTTTGAGCCGTTGCGGTCGATGATGAACCTCTTAAGGTTGGCGTAGCCGTCTATGATGGAGAGGACATAGTCGCCGTGCCCGGGCGTGCGGTCCAGCGAGTCAATAATCACAAAATCGCCATCCTCGATAGTTTTTCCAAAAAAGTCTGCCTTGTTCATCGAATCGCCGGAAGCACGGACGACAAACAGTCCGTCGCGGCGCGAGAGGAGCGATTTGGAGACTTTTAAATACCCCTCGATATTTTCTTCGGCGAAGATATCCGCCGGTCCGCAGTTGGCCGAACCTACGATGGGGAGGGAAATAGAGTCGAGTCCCACCGTGCCAGCGTACGGAGATTCGATAGATTCCACCGGCCGCACCGTGATAGAGCGATGCTGATTCTTCTCTCGCTCCAAAAACCCCTTGCTCTCCAGCGCTTCGAGGTGCTGATGCACCGTAGCAACTGACTTCAGCTTGAAATGCTTCTTTATCTCTTCAAGCGAAGGAGCAAACTCATGCTTCTCGCTGTACTTTTTCACGAATTCAAGAACCTTCTTTTGTTTGGGTGTGAGTGGCATATCTTTTTCTTAATTCTCCCTATCTCCCCTAATAAGGGGAGCATCCGCCGCAGACGGAGAGGGGTGTTTCTTAAATCCTAAATCTGTGCCGCTTCGGCACCTGTACCGAAAGTATACCATGCCCTACCGAAAGAAAACCGAAAGTTATCCACAAGGTCATGCTGCATAATGTTTGACGCGAAATTCCCGGAGGTACATTATACAACATATGCAAAACGAGACGCGGGTCAATCTGAGACACTTGCTTGAGGACATGCGAGACAGCTATAGCGCTCCGCTTGAAGAAGTGATTCTCACGGAACTCATCGCCAACGCGCTTGACTCAAAGGCAACGCGGTTGGACTTTACCGTCAATCCAGCTGAACGGTTCTTGCGTTGTGTTGATAACGGCGCGGGCATGAAGCGAACAGCGCTTAAGGAATATCACAATATCGCCGCATCGGATAAGGTGCGCGGAGCCGGCATTGGATTCGCCGGAGTGGGCGCAAAGCTTTCCTTGCTCCTTGCGGAAAGAGTGGTTACGGAAAGCAAAGGCGGCCGCGGTTCGCGCGCCGCGACCGAGTGGCGACTTCTGAATCCGTATCGGGCGCCGTGGAAATTTGTCCCGACGACAGACGCGATTCCCCACTCGCGCGGGACGAGCGTTGCCCTGCATTTTGGCGATGCGCAATCGCATCTCCTGAAAAAAGAATTTGTCGCGGACGCTGTCATCAAGCATTTTTATCCTCTCCTGCACGACTATCTCAGCGAAGAGATTTTACGCTTTGTGTATCGCAAGGGCATAGAACTCACCGTGAACGGAGAGCTCCTCGCGCTCCCGGAAACGGAACAACGCATTGACAACGGATTCCGCGTGTTTTTGGGAAAGGGTCGCCGGCCCATCGGCGCTGGATTTTTAACGAAAAAAGCGCTGGAGCAAGGTTTTCTCGCGCGTCTCGCGGGACGCGCGCCGGATGAGCGGCGCGTCAGTGCGGGGCTTTCCGTCTCCACCTACGGCAAGGTAATTAAGACCGGATGGGAATGGGTCGGCATCATGCCGAAAAGCAGCGATACCCTGTGCGGCATTGTGGAGATTCCCGCGCTCTCCGAACTCCTCACCACCAACAAGAATGACTTTTTGAGCGATGCTTCGCATCTGAAAAAATATTACCGATTGCGCAAGGCAATCCAGCAGGCGCTCCTGCCGGCGCTGCGCGCGCTCGGAGAATATGCGGGAGCGGACCGTCCGAGCGTGGAGAAAAATATCAAACCCCTGACGCGACAAATAGAAACCGCGCTTGAGGGGCTCTCCACTGAGTTTCCTGAACTGGAGACGCTCCTCGGCACGCGGCGCGGCATAGGAAAGGGCAAGATGAAAACAGGCGAGCCGCGGGAAACAAGGGGAAGCAAAACGGACCCTGCGTCTAAACAGCCGGATAGCATAACGACTGCGCTGAAAAACGAGAGAGAGGAAAAGAAAAACCGTGCAAAAAAGGAAGGTGCGGCATCGCGGAAAAAGCCGGGACTTTCGCTTGCGCTTGAAAACTTTGCTGATGCGCCAAAAGTGCTCGGGCGAATGCTTGACGATGTGGTGTCTGTCAACACGCTCCATCCGGCATGGAAAAAAGCGCTTGAGACGAAGCAGGAAGAGTATCATATTCTTGTCGTTGTCGGGCTCGTCCTCGCGGAGTTCGTGGCTCCGGAAAAATCCCCGTTGGATTTTCTCGCGAAGTTCCTTTCCGCGTGGAGCGCAGTCGGCGCCGCGGGAACGGACGGTAGCGGTCAAGGATCTCTTTTGTGATACCCACCCCGCCCCCGCCCCTTGCTTTTCTTTACCCGGGTAAAGGGGAGCAGCGGAACGGTGAAGAGGATAGAGGGACAATAATCATATGAGAACATGTCTGGCATTGATACTGGGGACGGCGCTTCTCGCGGTCGGGATTTTTATCGGCGGAGCGCCGCCAAGTGAGCGGGCGAATCCACCGGCGGCGCGCGCCGCGACAGTGGCGGGATCGCAAGCAAATACGCCCGCCCCCAAGCAACATTCTGATGTTCTTGAGAACATTAGAATAAGAGAAAATGACGGGTTGGTGAAAGTCGCGCGTGTGGTGGACGGCGACACGATTGATGTAGAGATAAATGGAAAAATGGAACGGGTGCGCTATATCGGAATTGACACTCCGGAGACCGTTGACCCGCGCAAAACAGTGCAGTGCTTCGGTGTAGAAGCGTCAAAGAAAAATAAGGAACTTGTGGAAGGAAAAATAGTGCGGCTTGAGAAAGATGTTACTGAGCGCGACCGCTACAGCCGGCTGCTTCGCTACATCTGGCTAGACGATACGCTCATCAATCAAGAACTCGTGGCGCAAGGATTCGCTAAGTCCTATTCCTATCCGCCGGACATCAAATATCAAGACAAATTCGTCGCAGCAGAAAAGAAGGCGCGTGAAAATAAACTCGGGCTGTGGGCCGCATGCGCTTCAGTTACTGCTCCCCTATCGTTGCCTTCCGAACAACATACCAACATTCTGCAGAATGTTGGTATGTTAAATACGCAAGAATCAATGGAAAACTTCTGCACGATCAAAGGCAACATCAATGCGGCAGGTGAGAAGATTTACCATGGGCAGGGTTGCGGCTCGTATGCAAAAACAGCGATTGACGCGAAGCGCGGCGAGCGTTGGTTTTGTTCCGAGGCAGAAGCCAAAGCCGCAGGGTGGCGTCGCGCGCTGAACTGTCCCTAACCCGGCAAGAAATGATAAGATAGAGAGCGTAAAAATTGAGAGCGGCACCGCAGGGCGCCTGCCTGCGGGCCGCCCCGAATGACCCTGCGCAGCCTGCCTGCCGAAGCCTCGGCGCAGGCAGGGAGCGCAGGGTGTCCCCCATTCGTGTGCGCCTTCCTAAAATTCGTGTGCACCATTCGTCAAGTGTATCTACCGCTTTTGGTATTCGTGTGCACCATTCGTCAAGTGTATCTACCGCTATTCGTTAAACGTATCTGCTATGAAGAGAGGCGGGATTGGGATTGTAGTGTTGATTATTGCGCTCGTGGTTGTTTTCGCATGGCGGCAAGGTAAGCAGAATGAGCGCGCGCCGTCTCAAGAGGTAAACGGGAAAGAAACTATGCAAGAAATCAGGGTAACAAGCAGCGCCTTTCCGCACAACGGGAGGATACCGGAGAAGTATACATGCGACCCCACTTCGTCAGAGACTTCGCGGGGCAAGCCCGATATAAGCCCGCCGCTTGAAATTTCCGGCGTGCCAGCTGGCGCGAAGACGCTTGCGCTTATCATGCACGACCCGGACGCGCCGCGGGCGGGCGGCTGGACGCATTGGGTGCAGTTCAACATTCCCGTGAACGGGAATGCTGAACAAATTGAAAGTTACAAAGTTACAAGTTTCAAGGAAGGGGAAGAACCCCAAGGCACATCGGGGAAAGGAACGGGAGGGAACTCTTCATACCTGGGGCCATGTCCGCCGTCAGGGACGCACCGCTACTTTTTTACCGCTTACGCGCTTGATACCGAACTCGCGCTGAAAGAAGGAGCGACCAAAACCGAACTGGAATCCGCCATGTCGGGACACATCATTGCCAAAGGCGAACTCATCGGACTATATTCCCGAAAATAAAAGAATCTCTCGCTCCCGAAACATTCCAACATTCTGCAG
>CAYJWA010000016.1:0-17429 GCA_964373775.1 uncultured Candidatus Saccharibacteria bacterium
AGCGAGTTGGCGATGAGTTGGGGGACGATGTCCATTTTGGAGATGAATTATGATGTATGAAGTATGAATTATGAGAGAAAAGGTAGGAAAACTGTAGCACCGGAAACAGCCAAACACAAACCCCCCACTTTTGATTTCTCAAGGTTCAACCTTGAATCGGCTAAACCGAGGATTTGCAACAAATCCTCGGTCGTCCGAACATTTCGCGAGGCAAAATGTTTAAGGGGAAAAGGGTTGAACCTTAATCCCCGAAATCAAAAGTGGGGGGTTAGTTGGAATCTCAGACTATTTCAGCACTTCTGCTTTCCCGTTTTTTACTACCTTTACAACATAATTAGCGCCTACTGGGTCACCGTTTGCGTCAAATCTGATTTCCGCTGCGGAAACTCCGCCGGTGTAGACTGTTTGGTACAGTTCATTCTTGATCTCCTCACCCGTCACCGTTGGTACCTTGCCAAGCACCCCTGCGAGAACTTTTACGCCGTCGTATGCTGTAGGTGTGCAGAGCGCAATTTCATCGCTCCCGACTTTTGCTTTCATATCCGCCTTGAATTTCTCATTAAGCGGAGCGGAAACAACCGAATACATTACGCCCTCTCCCGCGACTCCGGCTTCCGTCCAAATTTTTGAGTCGTCCCACGCATCGCCTCCAAACAGTGTCGCCTTCAACCCGAGTTCCTTTGCTTGTTTGAGGCCTGGAATGGACGCTTCAGTGTATCCGAGAAAGTATACGGCTTCCGGATTTGCTGATTTGATTTTCGTAAGATTGGTGCGCAAATCCCGTGAAGTCTGCTCATATCCTTCTTCTGCGACAACCATACCTCCAAGTTTCTTGAACTGTTCACTGAACACATCCTTAATCCCCGCCCCCCAGTCTGATTTTACATAGAGTATGGCGACTTTTTTCTTACCGAGTGTGGTATACAGATAGTTGGCTCCGAAGGCACCCTGATACAGGTCGGAAGGATAGTCTCGGAAGATATAATCGCCTGCCTGCGTTATTGCCGGTGCCGACGAGCAGTAGGAAAGAACCGATGTCTTGCTCTGTTCTGCCGCTCCGGTGAAAGATGAAGTCTCGCCGGAACACGCGCCGCCGAGAATTACAGGAACCTTGTCAATGCTGATAAGTTTATTGGCGGCATTGGCTGCATCCTTGCCATTACATTTTCCGTCTTCATAAATCACCTCAAGTGTTCGGCCATTGATACCGCCTGCCGCATTCACCTCGCTTACTGCAATCTCAACGGCTGCCTTGGCGTTTTGCCCTATGTTAGCCGCGTCACCCGTGAGTGGACCGATAAACCCAATCTTAATCGGCTCCTTGCCTGCTTTCTCGCCTCCCTTGCTCCCGTAAAGCACAAAACCGCCGACAATCAAGACCAAAACCACCAACCACAAAATCGCTTTGCCCACCCCGCTACCATTTGTTTGTTCTGGTTCCATCCCATTTAGAAGTCCACCTTATAGGATATAACCACTTCGGTGAACCTGATTAATCCCGCACGAATATCGCCACGCTAACGAATTGGCGACTTCTAACGGGACTCCATATTCGTAAAAATTAGACCTAATAATAATGAGTAAGACCCTGTGGAGAATACTAGGTATCCTGTGAAGAAAAATCAAGAGCAGAACAACTTCCCAAATACATACACGCGTGTTAGAGTGTTGCCCCAGCAAAAACTATGAAATACTTCACAAAACCATATATCATCGGAGGCTCAATCATTATCGCGCTCGCGGCCATCTACTTCGCCACCCTCTCTCCGCGAAACGAACCCGATGCCTTCGTTACCGTCACCGTGGGGAATGTAACGCACGAGGTGTTTTTCACCGGCATTGTCAAACCCGCGCGCTTTGCAAAACTCTCTTTTGACCGCGCCGGAGTCCTCTCTTCTCTCCCGGCTCCGGTCGGCAAAACCGTTGCCGTGAGCGCACCTCTCGCCACGCTCAAAAATGAAACCGAGTATGCCGCTGTCGCGGAAGCGCGCGCCGCGCGAGCGCGCGCGGAAGCGCGGCTCGCAGAAGTCCTCCGCGGCACACGAGAGGAAGAACTGCGCGTCAAGGAAGCGGCGGCTGCGGAAAAGGAGACGGTCTTCAAAAACCTCTCGGAGAAAAGCGCGGCTCTCATTGCCGACGCTTATGGGGCAGCTGACGAAGCCCTCAACCGATACGCAGACCCGTTCTTTTCAAACGACGACAGCGCGACCCCGCGGCTTTCGTTCTCGTCTGGAAACCAAAACGGCGTCTACGAAGCCGAGTTTAAACGAATTATTGCCGGGAATCACCTAAAAGAGCTGCGAGCCCGCGTTGCCGGTTACAACGGCGCGGCGGAAACCGCGCTTACGGAAACGCTTCAAAACCTGCGCGGTATCTTGGAACTCTTTCTTACTCTCGATACAGTGCTCAATGACGGAAGCGGGCTTTCGGCAAGCACACTCGCTGATTACAAAGAAAAAGCGGCCGCGGGTCGCGGGAGAATTGTCTCTGCGCAGACCGCAGTGCAGAATCATCGGAGCGCCCTACGCGAAAGCGCAATTGCCCTCGGCAAAACCGAGAGCGAACTCTCGCTCGCAAAAGCAGGCGCAACCATAGAAGAAATCCGTCAGGCAAAGGAAGAGCTCGCGCGGACAGACGCCACTCTTCGCTCTGCGGAATCCTTGCTTGAAAAGACCTGGCTCCGCGCTCCGTTCGCCGGCACCATCACTTCCCGCAACGGAAATGCGGGCGAGACCGTTTCATCGGGCGAAGTTGTCGCGACACTTGAAAGCGCGGACGGCTTTATTGTAGAAGCAGACGCGCCGGAGACAGACAGCGCAAGGATTCGCGTCGGAGACAAAGCAATGATAACCCTGGATGCGTATGGAGAAAAAGTCCTGTTCGCGGCGCGCGTCGGTGAAATAGAGCAGTCAGAAAAAGTGGTGGAAGGCGTGCCGACCTACAAAACAACTCTCACATTCAGCAAAGCGGACTCCCGCTTGCGCTCTGGGCTTACCGCCAATGTCGCGCTCGTAACCGAGGAGCGACTCGGGGTTCTGACTCTGCCGGCGCGCGCCATAATAAACAGCAGCGGAACTGATGCGGTAATAGTTCGGCTCGCCGACGAGACAAGAGAAACGCGCGCAATAACCACGGGCCTGCGCGGCAGCAATGGAGCAGTGGAGATTGTTTCCGGACTTGCGGAAGGAGAAGAAGTGTTCCTGCCGTCAGAAAAATGAACCGCAGCAGAATCCAAGACCACAAAACCAAATGACAAACAAATTCTAAATTCAGAAAAATCTAAGAAGTCATTTCTCTTTTTTGTATCTTGGTCATTTGGATTTTTGGCATTGTTTGTAATTTGCCTGCCCGCCGACCTACCCGCTCGCCTGCCCGTGCGACGCGCGCAGACAGGTCCGCACGCAGACAGGTCGGCGCAGGCGGGGTGCTTGTATTTTGGAATTTTCTTTTGCTATGTCTCTTCTCCAAACCTACAATCTCTCAAAAACCTACTCTGATAAAGACGTAGAAACTCCAGCGCTTCAGAACATCAATCTGGCGATACAGGAAGGCGAGTTTGTCGCTATCATGGGGCCCTCCGGCTCCGGCAAATCCACGCTCCTGCATATCCTCGGTTTTCTTGACCGCGAGTCGGAAGGCGAATATCTTTTTGAGGGTGAGCGTTTTTCCTCCCTTCCCGATTACAAGTTAGCCGAAATTAGAAATCGGAAACTTGGTTTCGTGTTTCAATCGTTCAATTTGCTTCCGCATCTTTCCGTGTTGGAAAATGTCAAGTTGCCGCTTCTCTATTCCGATAGTGCGGAGAGTGAGTGGGATGAGCGAGCGCGCCGCGCGATTGAGTCAGTCGGACTCTCGGAGCGATTGAATCATGGGGCGAGCAAACTCTCCGGCGGCGAGAAACAGCGCGCCGCCATTGCGCGCGCGCTCGTCTGCAACCCCTCAGTTATCTTCGCCGATGAACCGACCGGAAATCTTGACTCAAAATCCGGCGGCGCGGTAATGGAAATTTTGAGTTCGCTTCACAGAAAAGGGCACACGATTATTCTCGTTACGCATGAGGCATACACCGCGGAACACGCGAACCGCATCATTGAATTAAGGGACGGACGCGTGGAATCTGACACGCGGGTTGAGAAGCGGCGAAGCGCCAAGAAAGGATTCCAGAAGTAAAAACACAAAACACAGTGCTCCCACCCTTCGGGAGATCCCCCGAAGGGAGACAAAAAGCCAAACAAAATCTACAAAACCCGAAAAACACAAACCGTTTGTGCTTTGAAAAGTTTGTGTTTTGTTTGGATACTGGATACTGTGCTTTGTGTTTTTCCAAAGATATGACTCTTAAACATTCTCTCCAAACCGCTTTGAGTGGTTTGCGCTCCAACAAATCCCGCTCTGCGCTCACCATTCTCGGCATCGTGATTGGGATTACCGCGATTATGCTCGTGCTCTCCTTGGGAGCGGGAGCCCAAGACCTTATTTTGGGGCAGATTCAAGGCATGGGAACGCGAACAATTGTCGTGATTCCCGGACGGCACCCGACCGGCCCGTCCGATTTTGCCAATGTCTTTCTGGATTCTCTCAAAGTGCGCGACCTCGCGAGCATCTCGCAAAAAAGCAATGTTCCCTCCGCAGAGGATGTGATGCCGATTGTCTTTGGCACGGCGCGGCTCTCGGCTGGAAGCGAGACCTATCAGGCAACCGTGCTCGGGGGCGGGAGCGCGGAGAAAGAAAATATGATGGAAAAGATTTTTGACATCTACCCGAGCAAGGGGGCATTCTTTCGCGCGGATGATGTCCGCTCCCGCGCCCCAGTCGCGGTGATTGGCGACAAAGTGCGGCGCGAACTTTTCGGCGAAGACAGCATGCCGCTCGGAGCGAAGTTCAAGATAAGCGGGAAGAACTTCCGGGTGAGCGGCATCCTTGCGAAAAAAGGACAGATCTCGTTCTTTAATTTTGACGACATGGTGCTGGTACCCTACACCACCGCGCAGCAGTATCTTCTGGGCAGGAAATATCTTGACCGTATTATTGTTTCCGCTGACTCGGAAACGCATATCCGCGCAACGGTAAAAGATATTGAAATGACGCTCCGCGCGAACCACAACATCACTGACCCGGAAAAAGACGACTTCTTCGTGGAGACGCAGGCGGATTTGGCAGAGCGGCTCAAGCTCATCACCACCGCGCTGACGCTTTTCCTCGTTGCGGTCGCAGGCATCTCGCTCTTTGTAGGCGGCGTCGGGATTATGAACATTATGCTTGTCTCGGTTACGGAGCGCACCAAAGAAATCGGCCTACGCAAAGCACTCGGCGCAACAGACCGCGATATACTCACGCAATTTCTCCTGGAAGCAGTGATTCTTACGGGACTTGGCGGCTCACTCGGGATTTTGCTTGGCTCTCTGCTTGCTTTCGCCATCTCGCTCGCGATTGCGCGCTTCTCTTCGCTTGCCTGGACATTTTCTTTCCCCTACCTCGGCGCCGCGCTCGGACTTTTTATCTCGCTTATAGTCGGCCTTGTTTTCGGCCTCTACCCCGCACGAAAGGCCTCACAAAAGACGCCGATTGATGCTTTGCGCTATGAGTAGCTCCCTTCATTCCCCTTATCAAGGGGGGCAACTCGTCTTCCCTGCCCACCGAAACCGCTTCTGCCTGTGCGTGTCTGCCTGTGCGCTGCCTGCTTGCGCGCGGCGCGCAGGCAAGCTCCCAGACAGGTCCGCACGTAGACAGGTCGGCGCAGGCGTGGAGTGGGGGATGTTCCCTTTCCCTTTTCGCTCCTTTATGTGCTACTCTTTACCTAAGTAAAGTGCAGCCGTATAGTCGCGGCAAACAAAAAGCCCGCCCGAACGGAACGAATTCCATTCGGTGCGGGCGGGCCCCGAGTCTTTCGACAAGGGGCTACGCTGTTGATTGCTAAAACTACCACACATACTCACAGGGGCGAGAAACTGGGACTTCAACTCGTTCCCAAATACGGTAGGAGTGCCCTGACTGCGTTGAAAAGACCTGCATCCTTCTCTCCAGAGTAATTTGCTGCCAGCCCTCTATATCTTCATCCTGGTACGCAATGTCCATTCCTGTTTTAGTCTTATACACAATGCCTAGCTCTCCATGAGCATCCGAAAGAACAATGGTAACAGTTTTCATGTTATTGGTGGGGCGGGATGATTCCGTAATGGACTGGTTCACGCCGAGCCGGGGAAATTTGCCGCCATGCGGTTACTCCCTTGCAGTTTTCTGCAACACCGACTCTTTTTCTGCCTGTAGGTGTGGTATAAATGGCACCAACCTTTCCGACAACCGTAAGATTTCGTGGTTTTTTTCGCATAGTAATTTGTTGGTAGATTTGTGATTTGATTGTCAACGAACACAGAAAGAACACAAGCGGGCATCTGCTCGCGAGCCCGTCTGTGTGTGCCTTGATTGAAATAGATTCGTCCCTAATACCGCAAAGTTCGGTAACGGGCATGACAAACACAGACCGGCTCTCCAGTTTGTCGGCTGTGGTGATATGCTGTATCGTTTTTCAGTATTTGTTTCATGATAGTTTCGGAAAAGTCCCGTTGGTCTCCATCGGGAAAAATCGGACTCCGATATTTCGCGCGAGTAATCTGTCACTCTCTCGGTCTCCGATGAGAAACGATGCTTTTATGCCCAAATTGATGCCGGCCAGAAACTCTTTGAGCAGTCCTGTTTGGGGCTTCCTGCACGCACAACCGTCGGTCTCGAGGTGAGGACAGATGAAAATTCCGTCGAATGCAATTTCATTCACTCGAAAATCTTCTAGCAGCTTTCGTTGTACGGCATCAAATGCTTCTTTCGGAAATGCTTCGGTACCCACTCCGTCTTGATTTGAGACCATCACGAGCGCGTAGCCCTGTCTTTGCAGCGATTGTAGCTCGGGAATGACGCCGGGAAGTATCCGAAGCAGGTCTGGACTATCCACCTGCTTCGTATCCAACGGCTCGTAGATAAGCGTCCCATCGCGGTCCAAAAAGGCTATTTTTTGCAGTTGTTTTTTCATAGTAGCTTCGCTAATGCGGTAAGTAATAATTTATTTTGCTCGGGTGTCCCGACGGAAATGCGTATACAGTCTTTTAGAAGCGGCTTTGAACCGAAGTTTCTGACAATGATTCCGTACTCTTGGGCAAGCCTGGTTGCAACGATTGAGGCCTTTGGAAATCGCACCAGAAGAAAGTTCGCTTCACTAGGAAAAACAGTGAGGCCAAACTTTTTGAGAGCTTTTGACAATTTTTCGCGCTCTTTAATGATAATTGTCTTCCACTCTGCCATCTTTGGATACTGCGTAAGAGCTTGAAGGGCCAATTCATTTGAAAGCTTGTTGAGGTTGTACGGCAATTTGATGCTGTTCAGATATTCGATTATTTCTTTCTGTGCGACGGCGTAGCCAACCCGTATGCCCGCGAGACCCCATGCCTTTGAGAGGGTGCGCAGTATGACTAGGTTCTGAAATTCAGAAACTTTTTTTGTAAGCGACGACTTCGAAGAAAATTCAACATATGCCTCATCCACAACCACTATCCCTTTGAAGCTCCGGCAAAGTTGTTCTATATCCGCCTCATCAATCACTACTCCCGTAGGACTATTTGGCGAACAGCAGAAGATGACTTTGGTTTTAGGGGTGATGCTCTTCAAAAGCGCTCGGATATCCAGAGTAAAATCATCACGGAATGAACAACGGTTCACCGCAACGCCCGCGAGTTCGGCGATAACGCAATACATCCCATAGGTCGGTTCAATCGTAAGTATTTCCTCATCAGGCTCGACAAAAAGACGGACCAGCAGGTCGATCGCTTCATTAGAGCCGTTTCCCACGAGAACATTCTCCGGGGAAATACCGAGAAAATCTCCCAGTGCTTCCCGAAGTCTTAGCGAATAGGGGTCGGGGTATCGGTTGAGTTCCAGCGCGGTCGTCGTTTCAACAACGCTCCCGAACGGATTTTCATTCGCGTCGAAAAACACACCGCGTTGATACAAACTGCGAGCCGAACTATATGGCTTGAACTTTCTTAAGTTGGAACGAATAAGCGAGGTAATCATGTGTTTTTCTTGAATCTAATAGCGATAGCGTTTTTGTGGGCGTCTAATCCTTCCCTCTCTGCCAATGTCTCAACGGTGTTTCGAAGATTTTTCATGCCCGTTTTGCTTACTTTTTGAATCTGCATCTTCTTACCGAACGATTCGACCGAAAGCGGTGAGAACATCTTGGCGTAGCCGGAAGTCGGAAGCGTGTGGTTGCTTCCGGTAGCGTAATCACCGAGGGGTTCGCTCGAGTACGGACCGAGAAACACTGAACCGGCATTGGTAATCTCTTTCAGTACTTTTGAATCACTTTTGCTTACGATTTCAAGGTGTTCTGGAGCGTATTCATTGATGAACTGCATGGCTTTTTCAAGGTTGGTGAATACGAGACCGAAACTATTCTTGAGAGATTCACGAAGAATTCCCTGCCTTGAAAGATTCTTACATTGCCGGAACATTTCTTTTTGCACCTCTTGCGCCACTTTCTTTGATAGCGTCACCAATATCGCCTGCGCATCCTCGCTGTGCTCAAGCTGTGCCAAAAGGTCGGCCGCTACCCAGGCGGAGCGGGCCGCTTCATTGGCGAATACCAGCACTTCCGACGGTCCGGCGGGCATATCAATATCAACTTCCCCGTAGACGAGCATCTTCGCAGCGGTTACATACCGGTTGCCCGGACCGAATATTTTTGAGACTTTCGGAATGGTTTCTGTCCCATAGGCCATAGCCGCTATCGCCTGCGCACCGCCGACTTTAAAAATCTTCGTAACCCCGCACAAATCCGCCGCTACAAGTACCGCGCTCGGCACAGCGCCGTCTTTATCGGGAGGAACACACAGCACTATTTCTTTACAGCCGGCGATACGCGCCGGTATGCAGAGCATCAGCACCGTAGAAGGATAGACGGCTTTTCCGCCGGGAACATAGAGCCCGACTTTTTCTACGGGCCGAAACTCGCGCCACACGCGCACTCCCGGCCTCGTCGTAACCGGTGGCTCCTTACGCAGGATTGTGGACTGGAACTTCACAATGGCTGCTTTTGCGTCTTTGAGTGCCGCGAGTGTCTGCCTCGTTTCTGCCGAGTACGCTTCTTGGATCTCCCTGCGCGAAACGCGAAAAGTGGGCAGCTGCACACCATCGAATTTTTTAGTCAGCTCGAAAAGCGCTGTATCCCCCTTTTCACGGACAAGCGTAATGATATTTTGCGCGGTCTTCACCGCTTCAGTTTTCACTCCTCCTTGTTTTCTTACTAACCGGAGCAAGCGCGAAGTGGACTGCTTTTTGACATGTATAATCTTCATGATGCCGTGCATGAATAACAAACGGGCTCTCACTCGAGAGCCCGTTTGTGTGTGCCTTGATTGAAATAGATTCGTCCCTAATACCGCAAAGTTCGGTAACGGGCATGACAAACACAGACCGGCTCTCCAGTTTGTCGGCTGTGGTGATGTATAGCATTAAATTGTGATTGCTTGTTGTTCATGTGACTTTCTAAAATGGCTTTCGCTTCTTCCTTGGTACGGGGCTACACTTTACTTAAGTAAAGTGTAGCAAGGGCGCGCTGGATGTCAAGGGTTCCTCCTTACCAAGCACCTTGAACGCCCTGTGGTCAAAGTGCTGGGTTCACAGCGTGTGGAGGTCTAACCTCAACAGGAGTCTAACTGGGTTTACTTGGGTAAAGTGTAGCAAATGTACCTATCCCCTGTCAAGCGGTTCCACTTTACTTAAGTAAAGTGGAACAGAGGCGTGTTTCCTCCCCTCCTTTCCAAGGAGGGGTCGGGGTGGTCGGAGGGTGTCACATCCCTCCCCCGACTCCGAAGTCGGAGTGCTCCCTTTGCTAAGGGAGAATTCAGAGTTGCTTCTTCCAACGCTTGATGGCGAGATTGTAACCGCCTGCACCGTGCTTGTACCATTTCTTTACCCGAGCAATGGTGCGGGAACTCAAACCTGTATCTTCCTCTATAGCGGCATAATGGATGCTCTTTGCAAGCGAACGGGCGGCGCGGAAGCGTTTGGCGAATTCAATAATCTCGGATTCGGTCAGCAAATCGCGCATAAACGCTTTCATTTCGGCGCTATCGCGCATGGACAAGAATGCTCGCGCCAATGCGGTAGTATCGTTGTTATCCCATTTTGGTTTTGCCCTTGTTTTTAGGCGTTTCTTTGCCATGGGTATATCGCTACTCTTTACTTGGGTAAAGTGTAGCAAACTACCCCTCGCACTGTCAATGGCTCCTCTTTACTAAGATAAAGAGGAGCTATGGGAGAAAGGAGAGGCGGGGGAGGAAGATTAAAATGACAGCTCGGTTCCTTCGACGGCGTCGCGAAACTCGATGCCGGCGGCGGAGAGATACCGCTCGGTTACGCCGCGGGTCGGACCAAGGAACTTCAACATACCGTCGTGGACCGGAAACGCGACTTTCGGCTTGAGCGCCTTTGCGTAGTCAATCGCATCAGAAATCTTGAGCCACGGACCGGCAACCGGAAGCGCGAGAATCTCGACAGGTTTGTGTGGATTGTAAAACGCATCGCCCGGATAGAAAAAACGGTTTGCGAAAAAGTAGCCGGTGTTTTGCACCTGTCCAAAATCCTGGTAGATAGTGGCGTGTTTTTCGCCGTGTCCCTCAACATGCACGCCGCCTAAAACCCCACGAGACGAGGTCTCGTCTGAGGTTCGGCCGACCGCCTCTCTCGGGCGGTTTAGGCCAAACTCCTCTGCTCCGCCGTGTTCCAAGAGTTGATAGGCAATTTTTTCTGCATCAAGTAGTTTTCCCACGCCACGATTGGTGACAATTTTTGCCTCCGGATTATTCTTCAAAACTGTTTTAAGCGACTCCAAATGAAAGTGGTCCTGATGCTCGTGTGTGATGAAGATGTAGTCAATATTTCTGGCGTCATTTTGCAATGTTGAATACGCGCCCGGGTCGGTCATAATCCGCACTCCAGTTTCCCCTGTGTTGAGCTTCGTCGAAACATCAATAACCAAACAACAATGTCCGAGTTTGGTGATTCGCATATTTATTGCGCGATGTGTTTCATTCCAATCTCTGGGAACATGGTCGGCATCTCTGTCTCAACCACGAACGCAACCGTGCGCGCGACGGCTGCGGGTTCAAGCGCTTTCACGGAATCCTTGGTAATACCCGCTGCGGCGAAAAATCCGGTTCGCATCTGACCCGGGTAGAGTCCGGTCACTGCGATATTTTCCGGTGCGAGTTCAAGCGCGAGCGACTTGGTGAATCCGGTGATGGCCCACTTGGAAGCATTATAGATAGTTCGTCCAGCTTTGCCATAAAGACCCGCTTGCGAAATGACATTCAGAATCAAACCGCTTTTTTGCGCTTTCATGATTGGAAGGGCAGCACGAGAAAGGAGAATTGTGCCGAGCGTGTTGACTTCAAGGAGCCGTTTAATTTGCTCCGACATATTGCTCTCAAGCGGTCCTTCAAGCCAGATCCCTGCATTGTTGATGATACAGTCAATACGCTTGTGTTTGTTGAGAACCTGCTCCACGGCCTTCTCAATTGCATTCGCGTCGGAGACATCGCAGACCATTCCTTCGCACCCATATTCCTTTGCAACCGCTTCAATCTTTTCCTTGTGAAGCGAGAGAATCACAACGGTGTGCCGAGCCGAAAGCTCTTCCACAATCGCCTTCCCCAACCCGTCGCTTCCACCAGACACAATGACGACTTTTTTCATGAAAATAAGTATAGCATAGCAACCTTGCGACTTAATCAATTTCGGAAAGAGCCGTCAGCCCCCAACCCGCGCGCGGGTTGGGGTTCTTTTTTACTTTTGCACCGTGTGCGTAATGAGTTCAAGCAGGTAGCGTACGCCAGAGAGATATGCTTTCAGCATTTTCTTGATATCACGAGTCCGCAATACATCAATATCCATCGCCTCAATTTCTTCGGGAGCGAACCACCGCGTTTCGCTCACATCATCACTTAACACCGAGGTTGGCGCGTCTTCAATCTTTCCGACAAAAACCAGCTTAATCGCATGTGGCGTACCTTTCGAGTTTGAAAGGTCTCGGCGAACATTTGAATACACGCCAAGCAGGTGCGTCGGGATGAAGTTAAATCCGGTTTCTTCTTTTACCTCTCGCTTGATTCCTTCGATCGGGTCTTCCCCGACTTCAATCCACCCGGCCGGATGGCTCCATTTCCCTGTGTCGGGATTCTTCTCGCCAAGCCGTTCTTTCACAAGCAAAAACTTCCCGTTTCGTTCAACAATAGCGGCAACGGCCCCAAAAGTCTGCGTGTATACTCTTTCCCTCATGCTACATCTTCAGATGTGTAAGAAACTCTCTGAATTCTTTTCTAGTCTCCGGGTGCTCCAACGCGAATCGCACCGTAGCTTTGAGAAACCCAATTTTTGAGCCGCAGTCCAGCCATTCGCCCTCCAGTTTGACACCGTACACTTCGCCGTTCTTCGCCACTGCGTCCAGCGCGTGTGCGAGCCGGAGTTCTTCGCCGCCTTTTGCGTGTATCTTTCCAAGCGCTGCTACCACTTCCGGCGTAATGATGTACTTCCCGACCACCGCGAGATTTGAGGGAGCATCTTTGAGTGCGGGCTTTTCCACAATTTCTTTGATGCGATACACATTCCCGCCAATATGCTCCGCCTTCACGATGCCTTTGGAGGAAACGACATTGTGTGGCACCTCCGCGAGCGCGATGACCGATGTGCCGTATTTCTCATACACATTCACTAACTGCTTCAGGGCAGGAGTCTTACCCAGAATCAAATCGTCGCCGAAAAGAACCGCAACCGCCTCGTTTTCCATTAAGTGCGCGGCAGTGAGTATGGCATCGCCGTCGCCGCGCGGATATTTTTGTCGCACATAGGCGAATCGCGCGAGATTGGAGATGTCGCGGACAAGCTTCGCCGCCTCGGTTTTGCCACCCTCTTCAAGGGCGCGCTCCAATCCGGTGGCCACATCAAAATGGTCTTCAATGGTGCGTTTCTCTCTGCCGGTCACGAAGATAATATCCTTGATTCCTGACGCGACGGCTTCTTCCACCAAGTACTGCACCGCAGGTTTGTCCACAATCGGGAGCATCTCTTTGGGCTGGGCTTTGGTCGCCGGTAAAAAACGGGTACCAAGCCCCGCTACCGGAATAATGGCTTTGGTGATGAGTTGCATAATCTTCAAAAACTTCTCAAAACACAGAGCATCCACCCTTCGGGGGATCTCCCGAAGGGAGACAAAGTACAAACCCCGAATAGCAGAGCAAAGCTCGCTACGGGGCAGGCAAAACACAAACTTCTCAAAACACAAACCCGACATATAATCTATATGGCTTTTTGTGCATTGTGCTTTGGAATGTTTGTTTGGTCTTTGTGTACTGTGCTTTGTGTATTCTCCTTATCCTAACATATCCCGAATAATCCGCTTGGTGTGCTCGGGGTCAGTTACCTCAATAACATCCACTCCGGTTGCAATCACCGGATGGTCGTTGCCGCCAATGCCGAGGTCGTCGCCAACAAACGCCATTTCGGTTCGGCGAATGTTGAGATGCTTTTCCATCTGCATAATGCCGTACGCCTTATCAATCCCTTTTCGTGTCACATCAATAGAGGATGTCCCACCCGTGCGAATCTCAAAATCGGGAATAAACTTCCCAAGCACGGCTATCATCGCGAGCCGCTTCTTCCTGTCCGGGTCCCAGGCGGACTTGAGCGGGAAAGGTGCTTGGCTTCCGTATGCGGCAAAGGTAACCTGTGTTGCGCGGTCTTCAATCAGCTCGCCATAAACCTTCTCTGGAACGACAAAACCGACCTCATCAAACATCTTTTCAAATGCTTCAAAGATTCGCTGTTTTTCCTCGTCACTAAACGTCTCAGTATAGATATTCTCCCAGCTGTTCTTGCTGAAACGATAAAATGCAGAACCGCAAGTAGGAAACAAGAAAAGATTTTCCAGCTTGCCTGCAGCCAACTTCGGGACAAACTGTTTTTGAAACTGCGTGAACGAGCCACCGGAAATCACTGATACCTTTTTCAACTCCAAAAGCGCGCGGAGAAGCGCCGCCATCTCGTCGTCCATGGGTTGTTTACTCTCGGTAAGCGTCTTATCCAAATCAAAAACAACCAGTTTTTTGTTCTGAAATAACGACATCAGAAATACAACACGGAAAACATCTTCTTTGTTAGGGAGAAGCGAGGGCTACAAAAAGCTCGCCACTCCCGCAACCGCGAGAATCCCCAGAAAGTTCATCACGAACGCAAGAGGAAGAAGAACGGCGATTCTGGTGCGTGAGAGTCCGAGGAGCGAGAGTCCGAACTCGTCCGGAAGCGGCGAGGCAATGATAAACGCCCCGAGGAGCGGCGCGAGCCATTTCCAGAAGCCAAGGTGAAAGGAGTTGAGAAAATGGCGTACGGCTCTTTTGGGGAACAACCCTTTGATGTCTTCGGCCAGCCGGTCACGTATAAAGAGGAACAGGACGAGATCTCCGCACATCGCGCCGAGCGCCCCGAAGAACGCTACCGTCCACGGCGAAACGTTTTGCGAGAGTTCGGCGAGGAAAATAGCGGCCGGGGCAATCGTGAACGCCGAGGTGAAAAAAAGTCCCACCGCGAAACTTTCAAAAATCTTCCCCGCATCTGTTGCCGCAAGCAAGCTCGCCAATGCGCCGGAAGAAATCAAAATCCACGCAAGTACCACGCTCACCGCAACCGCAATGAGGTCTTCTTTGAGATTTTGGCGGGCGCGGGTTCGAGACAACATCGCCTTTAGTATGACAAAGAAAAAGAGCGCCATCAAACTGATGGCGCCCCGCGCCGACTGGAATCGCTCATCTAAAAATCTTATGGAAGAGATGATACACCCCGAGACCGAGAGCGATAAATACGCCCCAACTAACTATGAGCATTACCAGCCAACCAAGCGCCAACCGCCACCCTTGAAGAGGCCGATCTGAAGGAACTTTGATGTCGTACATATAAAACCTTTCGTTTTGAGTACACTACTCCTTGGAGACAGCCGCGTCAATTACATCGTATCGTCGCGATGCACCACGAGCAGTTTGAGATTATCTGGAAATCAGTTGGAGAAAAAGCCCCCCATCAAACTTAGAGCGCAACCGTGTGATGAATGAGTTCGAGCGGATAGCGTTTCCCCGCAAGATAGTCGCGCACTTCTTGCTTGATATCGCTATCCCGAAGCGTCTTGCTGTCCATCGCGTCAATCTCTTCCGAGGTGAACCAGCGCGCTTCGGAGATATCGTCCTCAATCTTTCCTGTCGGCTTCTCTGAAATAGTCCCGACAAAAATAAGTTTGAGTGCATGCGGGGTCGCGCCGAAGTGAGCGGTCTGGTCTTTTCGCACAAGCGAATTCACTGAAAGAAGATGCGTGGGCGTAAAGTCGTATCCGGTTTCTTCTTTCACTTCCCGCTTCACGGAATCAATTGGATTCTCGCCTGAATCTATCCACCCTGCCGGCTGATTCCACTTGCCGTGGTCAGGATGCGCGGGATTATTTTCCCTCACCAATAAAAACTTGCCGCCTCGCGGAATGATGGCTCCGACCGCGCAAAATGTTTGGGTATAGACGCGCGGCATATATATTGGGCGACTAGGGAGAATCGAACTTGGGCGACGGTCCGGTTATGCTCCGGATCTTGGAACTCCACAGGTTCCCGTGCTGCTATTACACCACAGTCGCCATCACTATCTACTCTAGTACGACATACAGAGCGCTTGCAAAAAAGCGTAGCCAAGACACTCCTTGCTCCACTTTACCCAAGTAAAGTGGAGCCGCAAAAAACAGAAACGAATGGGCTACTCAACCTTTGAGATGCGCGCGCCGTCTTTGGCGGGCTGCGAAAGTTTCAGGGCAACCTCCTGCCCTTTCTTCCCCGCCTCAACCGGCGCATGGTCTAACTGCATTGAAGAGACCGTTTCTTCAAACTCGGTCGCCCCGCGCGAGACCTTGACCCTATCTCCCACCTTGAGCGCACCGGCGAGCTTGACTACCGCCACCCCTATTTTGTCGTACCAATGAGTGACTTTCCCAATCTCTTTTTCTTTTGTTTCCGCCATAAAAATGAAAAATTAAGAGGTTTTTAATTGTTCTCGACGCAGGGGGTATTGTAACACAGCAGAAACCTATTTAATAGGATTTATTTCAAATGTATTGTGGAGAGTAGATCGTATCAAATGGAACCACTTTAAAGATTTTGACCCCGCTTGTGTTCTGAACTTTGTCCATAATGCCTTCTAGTGAGTTCCCACTTGCAAAGACCTTGCCGTAGTCATCAGAAACGGCAACCCATTTATCCTTAAATGTTCGCAATAACTTATTGAAGTTGGCGGTACACCCTTCATATTTCGCCGACAAAATATATTAAGGGTCTGCAAATCCTCTCACACAAGCAAAGCAGTTTGCTTGCTCCGCGCATAATTCTCGCGGACTCGTTTTATGCGCGGGAGAGGACTTGCACCTCCAAACCCATAATGGGCGCTGCCACCTCAAGGCAGTGCGTTTTCTATTTCGCCACCCGCGCGCGGTTTTATCTTATGCTGTCGTAGGTGTTTCCGCAACTGCTTGTCCCGCGAAGCCTTGGCGAAGGGGGAGGAGGGGTTCCGCTTTAATTTGCCTTTGTTCCACTCGCTCATGACGCATGGCGCGGCGGATTTCTTTGACCGCTTTCTTGCGAATATAATAGAGCTTGACGCGCCGGACTTTGGCGCGCTTTAATATTTCAATTTTATCAATGGTCGGCGCGTAGAGTGGAAAAATCCGCTCCACTCCCACCCCGCCGACGACACGGCGGACAGTAAAGGTCGCGCCTGGCTCTGCTCCATGCTTGCGCGCAAGCACAAGTCCTTCAAATGCCTGCAAGCGGCTCTTTTCTTTCACTTTGCTTTTTTTCGCATGGTCTTTCTCCGTCACCCGTTCTGTAATTTTCTGCCAGACGCGCACCGTGTCCCCTGCCCGCAGGTCAAGATTCTTGCGCTCCTCAATATTTACTGATGAAATGATAATACTCATACCCAGCAATCTAGCATAACATCAAAAAATTTTCAATTTTGCAATTACCAATTTTCAATAAATGTTCCAATGTCCCAATTTGAAAATTAAAGAATTAAATCGTAAATTGAGCATTGTTAATTCCGACTTTCAAAAACTGACAACGCTCTCTGAAAATCGGCGGGATAGGGTGCCTCTACTTTTATTTTCTTTCCGCTCGGAAGTGTGAAAGAGAGAGAACGAGAATGGAGCGCAAGGCGCGCGAAACCGAGCGGACAGTCGCGTTTGGCCCCGCCTTCGCCAACCTGCCCGCCATAACCTTGGCGCAGGCGGGGGCTCCGGCGGGTAAAGGCATAAAGTTTGTCGCACACAATGGGGTAGTTGATGGCTTTGAGGTGCACGCGGA
>CAYJWA010000017.1:0-16879 GCA_964373775.1 uncultured Candidatus Saccharibacteria bacterium
GCTAGCACTGTTATTTTTGCCGTCAAGCGCTTTTTAGCATTTACTCACGGTCGTACATAAATGCTAAAAATACGCTACGCCGACTTCTCGAAATCGGAAAACGCTCGACGGCTGGCTCAAAACGGCAAAAGGGCGCGAGTAGCGCCCCCATCCGCACACTTCAGGAGAAAGAGAAACCGATGTTGTCGTTCGCATTGTGGGGCTTCCAGTTGTTGACATTCGCACCGTTCTCGTCCGCATTGCCGACATTCACGACATTGCCGTCCGCGGAGAGTTTCTCTTTTGCGTTCCTCCACCAAGGTCAGCGGCGCTTCGTTCCTGTTTTGGAAGGTTGCGCCGGTACACCGATTCTGCGCTCCGTAAGGTCAGTTACCCGCACCGGAAGAAAGCAAAGCAGTGTGAATGGCGAATGTAATCCGTAAACTACATTTCATAAGCCGAATATATAGTAACAAAAAACTCCGATCGCACCAAGCGTATCGGAGTTGAATTCCTCGGCAACCCTAAACGGGTTGCGGAAAACAGCAGTTCATCTCGCAGGTTCCAGCGCTCCACTGCAGGAGAAAGAGAAACCGAGGTGGACGTTCGCATGGCCGGGCCGCCCGTAGTACAGGCCCGCACCGTGCGCATCCGCATCGCCCACATTGACGACGTAGCCGTTCGCGGAGAGGTTGTTCGTTCGAGTGTAGATGCGTTCAAACAGGCGTTCGCGATTAATCTTTTGTTCGAGAAGCACGCGATAGAGAACTTCAATCGGTGGCTCACGGAACAGGCGAGAAAATGCCAGTGCAACGCACTGCCTTCCTCCCTCCTGCCAATCCGAATGGCAGAGCTTTTCAAGACGCTCCGCACCGGTTCGCAATTCTTTAATCGCAACGCCATACGATTCCGGCAACTCCTCGCCGAAAAGCTCTTCAACGAAATTGGCCGCAACGAGGGATTCGCCGACAAAAGTCTTGCCGGTACTTTCGGCGATAACGCTTCGTCCTTTCATGAACAAGCCGGGGCGGGGCGTATGCTTCACGAAAAGCGGCTCCTCTTGATACCAGACGATGTTGCACAGAAACGTCCCGCCGAGCGCGTCTTTGTTTTCGCGGAACCCATGAAGATACTGAAGCGTCAGCGGCTTTTCGTGGCCAGTAGTTGACTGCTGAACGAACGAGCAGTTCAGTTGGAGCGCCCGCTCGACGACCGTTTCGGAAAACAGTGCCGGCACGACGGGGACAGGAACCGTTACGCCAAAAGTGGCATTGAGTTCTGCTGGGCCGAAATATACCGTACGTCGGGAGCGGTTTTCGATAAACGAGAGTGTTGCGCCGGTTTTTTGCGGCGCTGTTGTGGTTGTCATGGAGCTATCCTTTCTTGTTGAGGTTTCAGTCAAAACTACCCGAAATTCAGTGAATAAAGGTCTTTTTGACTATGGGTAGTCTACCATACTACATCTTTTTCGTCAAGATTTTCTGCATCTTTTCCGCTATTCCCTGCCACTCATACTTTTCCCGAACCATTCTTGAGGCATTTGCGATAATTCGCGAGCGGAGTTCGTTATCCGACAAAAGTAGCTGAACTTTTTCGGCAATGTCTTTAGGGTCTCCTACTTTGCAGAATAGGCCAGTGATATGCTCTTCCCAGGTTTCAGCCCCAGCACCGAAGGTCATACGGGCTCGCGCTTCGCCGGTAAGGGATGTCCCTATTCGGGACACGCCCTCGCCCTGGGTTGGTGCGGGGTTGATTTTCCGTTCTCCACGATTCTCCCCTCCCGCAGACGGTAGGGTATCCTCGTGGACGGAAAATAAAAAGTCAGGAATCCCGCCCACAGGCGTCGCGACGACCGGAAGACCGGCGGCCATGGCTTCCACGAACGAGATTCCCATGCCTTCGGAGAGCGACGGGCGGCAGAAGATATCAGCCGCATGCAAATATGAAGGCAGTTGCTCGTGTGGTATGTAACCCACAAACCGAATACGGTTTGTAAGTTTTAAGTTGGAAGTTTTAAGTTTTAAGTTGGACTCCAAACCACCACTTCCCAGTATCAGGAGTTTTACGCTCTCCGGCAGATACCGCATCGCTTCTATCAAGTCCCCTATCCCATTCTTCTGCACCAGCCGCGATGTAGTGATGATTACTTTTTCTTTAGGTTTTATTCCAAGTTTTTGTCTTAACTCTTCCCTTCTACTAAACGCTAAACGCTCAACGCTAAACGCTTCGACATTCACGCCGTTTGGTATTATGTGAATGTCGGCTTTTGCTCCCATTCTTCTCGCCCAATTGGCCAAATAGTTGGAAATCGCGGTAATACGGTCGGCTCGGGTGAATATCATTTTAAAGAGCGGCCAGACGAAAAAGACGCGCTTGTAAATATGCGAAAGCGAGTCCCCTTCCTGTAATGTGAGGATAAATGGGACTTTTGGAAAATGATACTTGAAAAACAGTCCGGCAAAACCGCCATACGAAGCCATAATTGACCACACGCGGTCGTAGGACCGGGCGCGGTGGAGCTTTGCGGCGGTCATAAAGGCGAGAAACGGAAACCACCACTTCGGACAGGAGAGCCGGATGACATGGACATTGCCCAATGTCTCCTCCCTTTTCTGCTTCCGGTTCAGATTGAGTGTAATCAAATCAAAGGAAAACTCACTCAACGACAGGCGGTCGGTAATCTCCTTTATCGCCAACTCTGCCCCGCCGACAAAAGGGAGATAAGCAGTAGAAAAAATGATGATTTTCATTTTTTAATATCAAATTTCGAATATCTAATATCAAAAAATACCGAACCTTAAATATTCAATATTCGAAATTAGATATTTGATATTGCCTTATTCTATAAGGTCAAACTTTTCCGCTTCCTCCGACAGTTTCTCCGCCTTGCTTTGCTCCTTCGGCGATACGCGGCTCGCAAAGAGGTATCCTCCGACCGACACGGCAACAAGCGCAACGGCTGCAACAAACCATTTCCCGGTTCCGGATTCGCCTTCTTTCTCCGTTTCCATAACCGCTGCAAGGAGCGTTGATGTCTCCGCAAACAGGGGGGCTGCTTCCCCCGTCCCATCGGTTATTCCTATGGGAGCAATCGGCGCAGGCGCTGCAGCCGCTGCCGGCTTCTCCGACACAGGCGGCGCGGGCAACGGCGCGGGCAAAACAGAAGGAACGGAGGTCTCCGCGGCTTTTGCCGCAGTCGCGCGCAGGATGTCATACCGTACCGCCTCGGCGCCATTCGGATACAGCAAGGCAACATCAGCAGCATCAACCGAAAGTTTTGTGATTGCGGACGGAAACGACACAGCGCGCTTCGGCAGAAGCACTGTGTTCGCCGGGATGGTAAAAAAATTCCCCGCGCTACGCAGGTGCCAAAACGAAAGATTAATCTCCTCCGCATCATCATTCGCAACTTCAATCAATCCCGCGTCTCCGGAAACAACGCGGGCGACGCGCAATCTCGCCGGCACAACTACAATCTCTCCGCGCGCGGTCGCGCTCACCTCGCCGGATGCGACTTCTAGGAAAACCGCATACACACCCGGATAGTGATACGAATGAAACACCTTTCCCCCCTCTGCGCTCCCGCCGTCCCCGAAACTCCAACGAAACCGCGCGCTCATAAGCGGCTCGCCTTTGATGCCCTCTGCCTCGCCGGAGAAAAGAGTATCCGCTCCCGCAACTCCCTTCCCTGGAACAGAAGCGCGAACGGTCATGGACCGAGGCGCAGGAGAAGCCCCTCCGCCGCCCCCGGCAGGAGGCGCAAAAGCGGACGGAGCAAAGACAGAAGACGGGGATGACGCAGGCGCGCTCGACGAGGTTGCGGCGCTGCCGGAAGAAACACTCTGTACCGAGGTTGCGGCTCGCGGAGTCCCTGTCGCCGTGACCCAGCTGTTCCCCGCGCGCTGCGCTGTTTCTTTCTTCTCATTATTTCCGCCGATGAGCGCCCAGTTCTCTCCTCCGACAACACTATCTACTATCTCGCCGCTTATGTTCTTGAGCAAAAGCGTCTCTCCGGTATTTCCGAGCGCCCCGGTATATACTTGGTCTGCCGCGATTCCCGGAACTGTATCATCGCTCGTGCGTTCAAGCAGAAAGAAACCGCCAGCCGCGATACTGCCTTGTAAAACAATGCTGGGAGTTCCATCAGAAGCAACGAGCATCCATCCGGTCAGGTCTATTGATTCGGCGCCGCTATTGGAGAGTTCAATCCATTCATGATTTGCAGAAACCGCGGTTCCCATCCACGCAATCTCACTGATGACAACAGATACGGCAAAAACACGGGAGGGAAACGCGACCGCAATGAGGGCTGCAACAAAAAAGAAAACTCTGTTCCCTCCCGCATTCATAATGTATATGCCCCGATACCGCCTCTTCCGTCAAGATTTCGGCTGATTCTGCGTGGCTCCCTTGTCCGCAGGCGCCGCGTCTTTGACTTCCCAGAGCTGGCGGAGGAGTATTTCAGGGATTTCTTTCGGTCCTGTCGGCGTACGGCCACTCCCGCGATTCTCATCTCCACGCCGCTCCATCGGAAAAGAATCGTGCTGCGCGCGACCGCGCGCGTTCTGCTCTGGAGGCACGGGTGGAATGGACGGAGGAATTTCTTCCTTTCCGGTCTTCAATACATCCGCAAGGGCTTTGCGCAATTCAGAAAGGTGCGCGCCCGCACCACTCTCCGGCTTCTTGGACGCGGAGCGCAAGTCAGAAAGCGACATCTGCGGCGCGACCTTCTGCGGCGCGGCTCGCGCGCGCGGTTCTTCCATCCGCGGCCTCGCGCGGCGCGGTTCTTCAACGCGGCGGGGCGAAACACTCTCCCCGCGAGAGTCGGTCCTGCCGCGCGCGGTTTCCGCGCGCGCGCCTGCACTCTCCTCCCGCGCAGGCGCCGCCGCGGCCCGGGGGGGCGGCGCAATCGGAGCATGCCAGAGCTTAATCTCTTCCTCCACTGCGGCACGCGAATGCCCGTAGGTCTTACGGGAATATTCAAGAATACTCTCCCGAAAAGAAACAGGCGGCCGTTCAATCGGCGGAAGCGTTACCGCTGAAAACGGCTGCGAGGTTACGCCGTCAATCATCAATTTCAAATATATCTGGTAGATGCCGAGATTCACCAAATCCTCGGCCGTAATCGCGGGCGCAAACTCCTTTTCCAAAACCTCTGCGTCAAACGCGCCGACGCGAAAAACCGCCATGGTACCCACATTGCCGAAGACCGCGGCGCTGACTTCTTCTTCCATCTGTTCAATGTACTGGTGCGCGAGCGTAAGGTTCAATTTATACTTGCGGGCTTCGGAAAGAATATCCGCAAAACTTTTATTCGCAAACGACTGGAACTCGTCCACAAAAAGATAAAAATCAGGCAATTTCTGAAGTTCCCGCTCCGTCACATCTGCGCGCGACATTGCCGCAAGGTATATCTTCGTAATAAGCATGGAACCCAAGAGATTCGCATTCCCCTCGCCCACTTTGCCTTTGGAGAGGTTCATAATCACGATTTTCCTCTCATCCATCATCTGCCGGAGATTAAAGGTGGACTTGGGCTGTCCCACAATGTTGCGGATGAGCGGATTTGCCGTGAACTGTCCCACCTTATTCTGAATCGCAGGGGTCGCTTCCTGGGTATAGCGGTCAGTGTACTTGGCGAACTCATCTACCCAAAACGCCCGGACCGAAGGGTCCGTAATGTTATTCACCACGAGCTTGCGATACTCCTTGTCCACAAGCATGCGGTTCACGCCAAGGAGCGTTGAACCGGGGTACTCCAAGAGCGCGAGAAGCGTATTCTGCAAGATGTAAGCCATACGCGCGCTCCACGCATCCACCCATATTTTCTCAAAGGTTGCCATAAGACCGTTCACCACCAGGTGCCTGCGGTCAGGGCCCACATCTTCCATAATGTTAAAGGAGACCGGGTGCTCCATATCAAAGGGCGCGAAATAGAGCGTATCTTTTATGCGCTCTTCCGGAATATAATCAAGCAAAAGGTCCGCGGTCTTGCCGTGCGGGTCAATGAAACACACGCCGTTACCGTTCTGAATATCCTGAATCGCCATGTTCTCCAGAACCGTGGACTTGCCCATGCCGGTCTTCCCAATCACATACATATGGCGCGAGCGGTCAGGCGCCTTGATGCCGAACGGCGTGCGCCGTCCGCGCGAGTCGGTCTGACCGAAGTAGGTGATAGAACTTTGAGGGAAAACGGGCATAGCGGTAATTATAGCAAATCGTAATAAAAAAGCCCCAGCAATCACTTGCTGGGACCCCTCTCGAGAGAGGTTTACCTGCCCAATCTCGGCACCCGGCCGAAATCGCCAAAAACCCTCGCCGTCTGACGCATTTGCTCAAGCCAGTGAGCGTCTTGAGCACGGAAGTTATCATCCTGATTCCTCCGGATGAGTTCTGCCGGCGTCAGTTTTGGTTTTGGTTCTGGCATCCTTTCCCCGAAGTTGCAACCGAGAATTGACACAACGGTTGCCCGTGATTGAGCAGACTGCTTATGGTGTCCTGCCATAACTTTGTATTTTTTTCCCGAACGCCAAAGTCCTGACTCGCGGTTCTGTCCCAATACAGGAACCTGAAACAAGACAGTGTCCCATGGCATTTTTTTCTTCCCTTAAATCAGTATACTACTGTGCCCGGAAGCTGTCCAGCGCTTTTCCACAGGAAAGAAAAGGGGGCCGGCGCCGCAGGGCTCTTAAAGAAGAGAAGCGTTGGGACGCACCCCTCCCTCCGGAGAACCCGCAGACACCGACCCCAAAAACGAACTGGACACTGGTTCGTCTTCTCCTAAAATACACCACCGCTACAATCTGTCAAGGGGTGTAATGTGCACACACATATGGCGGTTTCTCCTGCCATGGGGAAATGAGCATATGTATGGCTAAAACATTCAACCAGACGCCTCTTGATTTCCTCATTCGTAAGCTGTTACCCCTTGACAGTATATATCACGGACTATGGCGAGAGGTGTGGAGAGTTACTATAAACCGACAGTTTCTGTCTGTGCCGGTAGGTTTGCCGGCTGTGTGCTTTGTTTTATTTTTGGATGCCGTGCTTTGTGTTTTCACAAATCACTCTCCGAAAGCAATGCTCCGCGCGTATAACGATTGGAGGGTGCCCACCCCAGTCCGCCGCGGCGGACGGGGACCAGTAGCATTCACTACTCTGGAAGTAGTGCGCCTCGTGTGTATCGATTGCTGGGAGACCATAACATCCAAGAAGTCAATCCCGCATCATAGACCGCCTGTATCTGCGCGCGGACTTCCTTCACATCATAGTTTCCTCCATAATCAAAGTCCTGGAGCCACGGACGAATCTTCACAATATCCCACTGTTCTTTCGGGTACAAAAACGGCTGCGTTGTAGTAGAAAGCGGCTCCGCGGTACGCAACGCAACTTTTGTTGTTGTGGCAAGGAATCGCTTGACTGCCTCATCCAGAGAAAACTTCACCACCTCATATGGATATTTATTCGGGTTCGCCCATCCATTGAAATTGGGAGGATAGTGCGAGGGGTACACCATCGGCGCAATGTAGTCAAAATGCGGCGCGGCTTTTTCCAGAACTTGCCCGATATTAAGGTCATCGGTATTTGTAGTTGTCATACCGAACAGGTCTGCGGAAATTACTGGTCCGCTGCCCGTCTCGCCCGCCGTCGCCTTTGGCGAAGGCAGGGCGGATTTGAGCTCTTGTGAAAGATAGATAAAGAACTCTTCCAGAACATCGGCTTTGTTCCGGCTCCGGCTCCAGTTAAATGCAATGTCCTGCATCGGTCCGTCAGAGGGGAATCGGATGTAATCAAAATTGAGCTCGTCAAAACCAGTCGCGTACGCGCTCTTCGCAATCGCAATATGATAGTCCCATACCTCTTTCGCGCCCGGGTCAGTAAAAGAGAGCCCCTTATAATCCTTCCAGGTCGCGCCGTCGCTTCGCTTTTTCACCGCAAGCTCCGGATATTTCTTGGTAAAAACCGGGTCCTGAAAGACCGTGATGCGTCCAACGACATAGATGCCTTTTTCGTGGAGTGCTTGGATAAACTCTTTCATATCCGGCGCAACGCAGCGCGACGAGACAAACTCGCTGAACGCCTCGTCTTTCGGGACAAAAGAGAGATACCCGCTGTAGTCCTTGATGTCCACCACGATGCTGTTGAGCTCGGTTTCTTCAATAAGATTCACCAGCTCCGCGCGAAACGCAGGTGTACCCGCAACGCAGGCGGTCATGTAAATCGCTTTGAGCGGCTCCGGGGTCGGGAGGTGCTTCACGAGCGGCTCTCCGGACGCGACTGCAAACTCCGGCGCGGCGGGAAGCAAAGAGGTATAGGTGGCGCGGAAAAAGAACGGCAGAGTTGCCGCGGCAACAACGAAGACAGCGACACCAACGCACGCAAAAAACGGCTTCTTCCGCACAAAGCCGATGTACTCGCTTGCTGCTCGTTTTCGCATCGCGGGCACAATTAGATTACGCGTTTCTCCGATAATAAGCCGAGAGCGCCGCAAGCAGAAGACAAATCCCGGTGAACGCTACGAGCCGCTCTTTCCAGTCTCCCGGAATCCCCAAAAACGGCAGAATAAGGAGCCAAACGCCGAGCCAGGAAAGCAGTTTGATGTCGCGCATACAGGACAGTATAGTACAGTCGGCACAAATATGCTAAACTTCTGCGAGAGAAAGGAGGCGAATAGCTTGAAACCAAAGTGGTCTCTACTATTAAACCCACACAAACGCTGTTGGGATTGTACGAAACTGGCAGAAATCCTACAGGGATTTGTCGGAGGACAGTTTCAGTTGCTACGGAGAAAGAAGGGCGACTACATGCATCTCCGCGGCGAGATACGAAAGATAGAGGTTTCGAACGGCGTCAAAACCGTCACGATAACCTTCAGCTGGCTCTACGAAGAACGGCAAGTCCACAATTGGAAATTGGATGCGAAACTCAAATGGTTTCCGCTCGAACGCCCGTTTCAAAATGAGATGAAAGAGCTTTGTCTCAACATACCATTTGATTCCTTTCGCTTACACCCGGATGAAGATAGAGTAAAGATGTGGGGCGGAGGATTCGGCGATATAAGCCGATTCTACAAAGCATTCGACCACACCAACCTGGAGCAGGAAGGAGGCGAACTCATTCCGTATTTGAAGAAACACGAGCTTGCATTCAAGCGTGTCGTTGTTTCTCTTCTTATGTTGAGACCACTGAAATAACGAATCCGCACTTCACCGACAAAGAACTGCGGATTTATTTTGCCTATAATCAAAATCGTATGACCGACTTAACCAACAAAAAATGTATTCCCTGCGAGAGCGGTATGCCTCACCTCATGGCGAATGGGGTTGAAGAACTCTGGAAACAAGTGCAGGAGTGGGAGGTCGTGGACGGTCACCACTTAAAGCGGCGTTTCAAATTCAAAAACTTCGCCGAAGCACTTGTTTTTGTAAATCGCGTCGGCGCGATTGCGGAGCGTGAGGGACACCACCCCGATATTTCTTTCGGTTGGGGTTATGTTGAAATCACCCTCTTCACCCACGCGGTCAAAGGTCTCTCCGAAAATGACTTCATTCTGGCGGCGAAGATAGATAAGCTCTAGGAAACTATCACCACAAACTCCCCTCTTACCTTCTCCGGATTGGTTTTGAAATACGCCAACAGCTCTGAGGCGGAGCCACTTTTTATTTCTTCGTGAATTTTCGTGAGTTCCCGCGCAATCGTTATAGTACGATGTATCGTACCATAACGCCTCAACGCTTCTAGGGTTTTCAAGATACGATGCGGGGATTCGTAAAAAACCATGACGCGCTCCGAGGCGGCAATTTCTTTGAACAGCGTCTCCCTCCCCTTCTTGTGCGGCAAGAATCCTAAGAAGGTAAAATCATGCGCCGGTACACCGGCGATGGAGAGCGCGGCGGTGAGCGCGGAGGGCCCCGGCACTGCCTCAATCCGACAAGGTTCAACCTTGCTTGCCCGTCCGAAGTCGGACGAAGGCGGGAATCGGGAAAAAGGTTGAACCTTGTTGGATTGGAAATGCTCCCGCACTTTTTTCACAAGCATCGCCCCTGGGTCCGAAATCCCCGGCGTTCCCGCATCCGATACCAGTGCGATATTTTTTCCTTCCTCCAAAAGTGCGGTAACTTTTTCCGCCGTTACCCCGCTTTTCTGCTCATTGTATGCAAACAACTGTTTGCCCGTTATTTCATATTTCAGAAGTAGCCGCTTCGTCACCCGCGTATCCTCGCACAAAATCATATCCACCTCTTTCAATACCCGCAGCGCCCGAAGCGTGATATCTTCAAGATTACCGATTGGCGTTCCTATAACATACAGAGTTGCCATAATTTAGTTCGCAGACCGACCAATAATCTCAAAACCCAGAAGAGGAGATTTCAATTTAACTTCCGTATCTTCTGGGCCCTCAAGAATAAGGGTGCTTCCTGCCCCCCATTCTGCTGAGATATTATTTGATACTTTTGCGTGAATCTTCTGGACTGGTTCGTTAAAATCTAAATCAAGATAACTATGCTGACTTTCTGTGGTCATTTCTACCCCCTCTATAAAGTCGGGATATGCTAGGGGAAGCGTCTTGTAATGTGCGGAAAATATTTCTTTTTCAGCCGGTGTCGTACTGACCAATCCGGTAGTGGGGTCGGCATATACCACTCCATCTTTAGTTTGTACTCCGACCCACGCATGACCAACATCTTCTCCAGTCGGTTTCTCTCTGGGTTCCAAAGGTAAGTTAAACAAGTTCTGCTGATACCGAGAACCTGCTTTATAAGCACCGCTACGAGCTTTTAATTCGGGACAATTATCTACGGCGACATTCCGTGCATATCCCGCCAATGTATACGATTCCAGACCGAGTTTGTGCATTAAGTAGGCAAGCAGAACCGATTTTGCCGTACATGACCCATTCCCCTTCTCTACGAGTTCACTGATGCTTCGGGTGCTTTCTTTACCTATCCATCTGATATTTTCAACGACATATTTGGTGGCATTCTCAATAAGTTCTTCTGTTTTTGCCGACGGTGAAACGCTGTTTAAGAAATTCTCGGCGAACCGTCTCACCGCTGAATCCTCTTCAAATGAATAGTAGGACCAATCATGGGCTGAAGGAATAATCGGCTCTGGTTTAAACTTCGGTAAACCAAAAACGAAATCGACCTCTACGGTCTTGCCTTGTTTGATTATAGCGTTCAGTTCCTCAAGTGATAATCGCGACGGCACACTTTCTGCATTTAGGTTTGGTTGTTCACGCATATATTTAGATCATGATAGGTATTACTATTCTAATGTTCTCAAGAACTTCAGAACATACGCGGCGCGGTCGGTCAGCTTATGGCGAATGGAAACGCTGTCGGACTTTTTCAGCACCAATCCGGCAATCGCAAGCCGGCGCAAATGGTCAGCCGCAGTTTTGTAATTAATGTTCAGTAATTCAGCGACTTCGTCTACAGACATTTCCGGTGTCTTTTTCAAGACCTCCATAATCTGAATGCGCCGATGATTTGAAAATCCGCGTACTAACCGTTCAAGCGTCCGATAATTTTTCTCCTTACCACTTTTTTCCATATAGATTTGAGTATATTCTAATGTTCTCAAGAATATCAGAATATACCACAACATGCAATTACCAATTTACTAACAGACCCGCGACTTTGTTGGTCTCACCAGCGCCAAGGGTAAGGATGAGGTCGCCGGCACTTGAAAGATTCTCTGCAAGCGTGGCGGCTTCATTGAAGGTTGATACGAGATGCGCGTCTTTTCCCTTTTTCCGTATTTCATCCACCACCATTTGTGAGTTGATATCGCCAGGGTCTTGCTCGCGCGCGGGATAGATGGGGAGCAGAATAACACTGCTTGCTTTTTTGAATGCCGCGCCGAAACCTGCGAGATGATGCTTGGTGCGAGAGTAGAGATGCGGCTGGAAGACCACGACTATCTTCTGTTTGGGAAATAGCTCGCGCGTGCCTTGGAGCGTCGCCTCAATCTCGGTCGGATGATGTCCGTAGTCGTCATAGACAAGCGCGCCATTCTTCGCCTTGCCGCGATACTCAAACCGCCGCCATGTGCCTCGAAACTCCGAGAGCGAGCGGAGCGCCTGCTCATCGGGGATTTCTAAAACCTTTGCCACGCCGAGTGCGGCTTTTGCGTTAAGCAAATTGTGCGCGCCGGGGATGCGAAGTTTGAATCCTTCCGGAAGTTTCAGCGCGGCAAAGTCACCGTTCTGTGCGCGGGACTGCTTCACGACCGCCTGCACATTAGGCGCGTGGGAGTCAATAATCAAATACCCATCTTTCGGCAATTTTTGCGCAAGCTCCACAAAGGCAGAAATAATATCTTGCATATCACGGTAGTAATCCAAATGGTCGGCATCAATGTTGGTGATGACAAGAATACTTGGCGAAAGATTCAGAAACGAACGGCAGTATTCGCACCCTTCCACCACTAAATACTTACTCTTCCCCGCCACAAAGTTCGTGCGTCTTGCCTCTCCCCCTTTCCAAGGGGGAGATTGAGAGGGGGTAGCTACCACCCCCAGCCCCTCCTTCAGAACCCCTACGCCTCGCAGACTCGGCACTTCCCCTTTGAAAAGGGGCAGTGGGAGGGGAGGAACATCGAGAAGAAAACTCCCGATAATCACCGTCGGGTCCAGCCCCGCGTCCATAAGTATCTTCGCTACCATTGCTGTAGTGGTCGTCTTGCCGTGCGTGCCGACAATCGCAATGGTGTATTTCTCTTTTGAGATTATGCCGAGCGCCTCGGGATACGAGAGAATCGGGATTCCCCGTCTCTTTGCATCAACTAATTCGGGGTGGTCTTTAGGAATCGCAATAGTATAAATTACCAAATCGCAATTCGTCGGGATACTTGATGGGCATCTTCCCGCAGCAGACTGCGGGAAGATGCCCATCCTTTCTGTATCGGAACAGATAGTTACCGTAACGCCAGCTGCTTTCAAACCCTCGGTTATTTCACTTTCCGCCATATCCGACCCGCTCACCCGTACTCGTCCCGAGGCTTCCGAGGAATTACTTCCTTCCAGCAAAAACATCCGCGCGATGGCCGAAGTCCCTATACCACCCACACCTATAAAATGCACCGTTTTAATTTTTGAGAAATCCATAGTCCTATTTTCTCCTGTTCCACTCATCCTTGGCAATGCCGACTTGGCGAAGAATCTCCGAGAGAAGCGAGGCGGATATATCGCCATGGTGCGGGTTTGGTACGCGGACTTTGAGTTCACCTTTGGACATGAAAAGGTAACGGCCGCCGGAGTATGGCCCGTCAAATCCAAGTGTGTGGAATCGTCTGATGAGATTCCGCAGTGAGATGCTTTTAGGCATACACAAACGCTTTTCGCCAGTCAGCGTCCACGCGGAACCCGGCAATGCGTTCGCCCCTGCGAATCTTAAGCACAAGCCATTCTTCCAAGACTTCTTTCAGTTCCGCGCGGCAGGCCTCAAGCGTCTTTCCGTTCGCCCACACGCCGCGCAACCCGTTTATCTCCCCAAAATAGGATTTATCGCGAAGAATCTTGTACGAGGCGCTTTTGAGTTTTGACTCTATGAACGAAGAAATCATGTTCGTATACTAACATACGAAGTGCCTTTCCGCAAAAACATCCGCGCAATCGCGGAAATCCCGATTCCGCCGATGCCAACTTGTCCCTTCATCAATTTGTTGCAAATTGGTGCTGGGATGAAATGCGCCGTTTTTATTTTTGAGAAATCGGACATGCATACATGCTACAGGAAAAAGAGGAAAATAAAAAAACCCTGACTCCGATAAGTCAGGGTCCAAACATAAAATTATAAGTTAGTCAGTTTTCTCAATTCTTTCTTCCCCTGTTCCAAGATATGAAAAAGCCACAGGTTCATCACCCTCAACAATCGAAGATGTCAATCCAGAATCTGTTTCTGAACGAAAGTGCTGAACGCTTCCACTTTTATATTTAACGGCCCAACCTTCCTTAGGAAGATTTGCCACTTCTGATTTATTCAGCTCGGGTAATTTGTGTTTATTCGCATACGCTACAACCGACAGATTTTGGTCAAGACTTTCGGGGCTTTTCATAAAAATTAAATTAGCTATGGATAATTCGCTATCACGACTACACAATAAGTGTAGCCCCCCGAAGTAAGTTGTCAACTAGAAATTGAATTGACAATTCTTACAAACTGTGTGCTCCCCTATTCCTCCAAAGACGGACTGATAAGAATCAGCATACCAGTTCTTGAACCTACTTATACAACTCGCTGTGCGTACCGACAGCTTCTATGCTTCGAGTTCCTGCAACATCTCTTCCAATGTAAATGGACCGATGGCTTTTCCTGCCTTCCACTCACGCTCGGCTTCAGCAAGCAATTGGATTAAGAAGTCACTCGGTTTATATCCTTTTGTTTTCATACATTTTCTACACACTACAAACTTTTGATAAGTTCTACAAACTGCTCCCCCCTATCATACTCATTTGTGAACCATTTTCCGAATGAGGCGAAGGCGGGGCTAAAGAGAACGATGTCTCCTTTTTTTGCAATCTTCATTGCTTCTTTTACGCAAGCCGGGAGTCCATCCATTTCCTTGATTTGCAAGGTTTTTGATTCCAGGGCTTCCAGTTTAGACTTTAACTTTTCCGTCCCGGCTTCTTTGAGCAAAATGGCGGCTTTGCAACGTTTAGAGATTTCATCGACTAGTTTATCGTGTCTGCCTAGCACCTTGTCCGTCCCCCCACAAATCAGAATGATATTTTGAGATTGTGATATTTTGATATTTTGATATTTTGAGTTTTGTTTGGAATTTGGTGCTTGTGATTTAGTGCTTAACGCCCTTAGGGCAGCAATGGTTGCATCCGGCGTCGTCGCATTATTGTCGTTATAGATTTTGACGCCGCCTGCCTGCGCCACGCCCCGCGTGGCAGGCAGGCGGACGGTGCGGAGATATTGGAGGCGGCCGGGGATACTCTTAAAATGTTCCACGGCTTTCCGAATCGTGCTGTCGGGAATTTCAAAATGCTTGGCTACGGCAATCGCGCAGGCGATGTTTTCACGGTTGTGCTCACCGAGAAGTTTCGGTTTCCAGTCCTTGGGAACATCGGCGGAGCGAGCAATTATAACAGAGCGACTTTTGAGGTTCGACCTCTTTCCCGATTTGAGGTCGAACCTCGCAGAAATGAGTTTTGCTACCTGCTCCCCTGCGATAAGTAAGTCGCCGGCTTTTTGATACTTAAAAATCGCAACTTTGTCTTCAAAGTATCGCTTTTGGTTACCTTGGTAATAAACGAGGTGGTCATCAAGAAAGGTCGTGAACACGGCAATCTGTGGCGAGATTTTTGCATCGTGGAAACCTTGCAGTTGCCACGAATCCAGTTCAAGCACAACAATATCGCCCGCCTTTACTTTTTTGAGAAGCGGCAGTGTCGCTTCAGGAACAAGATTACCGCCTCTGAAAATCCTCCGCCTCGCCGACTCGGCACCTCCTTTAGGAAAGGAGGAATTAAGAATATCGTAAATCAAAGCGGTGGTAGTAGATTTACCGCGCGTTCCCGTCACACCGACCAATGTAACTTCTTTCGGCATTAGTTTTGCGAAGAGCGACGCGTCCATTTCTATCGGCACATTATGTTTCCGCGCTTCCGCGATGTATGGAGAATCCAAATGTACTCCCGCGGCTTTAAGAATAAAATCTCTGTTTCTGAAGTCCGTTAGTTTGTGCTGTCCCAGTGTATAATGTATTTTCTTAAATTTCTTGAGTTTCGCCAGAGATGGCGCAAGCGTCTTCGCGTCACGCAGATCAGTTATGGTAAGTTCCGCTCCACATTCAGCAAGAAAAACAGCATCGCCAAGACCGCGGCCGAGGAGACCAAGTCCTATTAGAGTAATTTTTTTACCAGAAAAAAAATCTCTGTAAGACATGGTGGGCACGGAGAGACTCGAACTCTCAACCCTTGCGGGATACGGTTCTGAGCCGTACGCGTATGCCAATTCCGCCACGTGCCCAACATTTAACGGGGCTGGCGCAGTGCGTCTACCAGTTTCGCCACCTGCCCATCCTCAAATGCGCGCGGAAAGGATCGAACTTTCGGCCTTCCCCTTATCAGAGGGATGCTCTACCACTGAGCTACGCGCGCGAAGCACTTTGAGAATATAGCAAAAAGAGTGGCCGCGGGCAAACAAAAAAATTAGGCGTTGAGCAAACCGCGGTTCGCTCAACGCCCTCGACGACAACTCGCTTTTCGCTAGAAGATGAGGAGAGCGAGCAAGAACAGCACCGCAAGAATGAGCAACCCCAGCACTGTTTGCCACAACGGCTCCTCGGGAGCCGTCCGGTACGGCTCTGTATCTTCGCAGAGTTCTCCCTGCTCCGCGGGGTCTCGGAGCTCCACGAGCTCTGTCTCCTCCTCTTGAGGTGACGACGGGAGGGGGAGTGAGGGTGGAGGAAATATCCGCGATGTCAGCCACGGATGCGCCAGACTCTGGCGCCAACGAGTAATGTGACTCATTTTCATCGCGCACCTCCGATGATGAAACCGCCGATGTCTTTGTTTTCCATGCGATTTCTCCTTTCTGTTAGAGGTTTAGGTACGGCATGCAACTGACAAGCAGGCTACCATATATGCCGAACAAGGTCAATAGCTTCTCCAGCACCAAAAAACCGCCTCAACAGGGCGGTTTTTTGGTGCTATAAGCCAACGCTTTGGTCGGCTCCCCGACTGCAACATCGGGGCCATTCTTTATTTTGTTCCGTTCGCACGGCTCTCCTGCTTGTGACAGAAGGCCTTGTAGCAGGTCTTTCCCTAAACCGTCCAAAAGGACGGTCGGGCGATCATCCGCACGCGGCGGATGATTTAAGCCCAGCTGCCAGTCCGTTTTAGGCTGTGCCCCGTACCGAGCTGTGCTCTGGTACTGGGGTA
>CAYJWA010000018.1:0-16717 GCA_964373775.1 uncultured Candidatus Saccharibacteria bacterium
CTCTTCGTCGCGATTTCTATGACAAGTGGCGGCGGCGCGTGGGACAACGCTAAAAAATATATTGAAAAAGGAAACTTCGGAGGCAAGGGTTCGGACTCCCATAAAGCCGCGGTTACGGGCGATACTGTGGGGGACCCATACAAAGACACCGCCGGCCCGGCAATTAACCCCATGATAAAGATACTCAATATAGTTGCCTTGCTCCTGATACCGTTTTTGATATAATCTCAGGAAAGCACAGAACACAGTACATCCACCCTTCGGGGAATCTCCCGAAGGGAGACAAAAATCAAAACGGCCTGGATGTTGAATTTGTGTTTTGAACAGTTTGTCCTTTTGTTTGGTTTTTGTAGATTTGTGTTTTGTGCTTTAACTAAAATATGGACCCAACCCACACACCTACCGTCACGCCGACACCGCCGCCCGCACCAGCGGTTATTCCATCCGCTCCGACCGCTCCGGAACTGCCGAAACAGCCGGAACATCTTCTCCCCCCTGTACAGAAAGGGTCATGGGGAGCATTTGTCGGCATCGTGATTATCGTTATTGTTCTTGTTATCGGCGCCCTCTACTTCTGGGGAGTACAGCTGGAGAAACAAGAAAACCTTCAAAGCGCGGGGACAGAAGGGACTCCAGCAACGGAGCAATAATCCTCGCTTGAATGGAGGATTCATCCAATCGGACGACGGGTTCATAGATTAGTATCATTCGTCCGAGAGCGGCCGAGCCGCTCGGACTAGCTATATTGGTATGTTTATCGTATGAGTTTTACGATTCGCGCAAGAAAAGAACTGCCGAAAGCGCTCCGAGAGTTTGAGATTGAGATTCCTGCAGAAGACATCGCGCCGCTCCTGCGGCGCGTTTTGACGGAACTCGCACGCGAGGCAGAACTCCCCGGTTTCCGAAAAGGCAATACGCCGGAAAAAATAGTGCGGGAGCGAATTGGCGAATTCGCGCTCTGGGAAAGAGCCGCGGGAGAAGCGCTCGCCGTTGCTTTGCCGGAGATATTCAAGGGAGAGGCGGTGGACGCGATCGGACAGCCGTCAATCACTGTTACCATGCTCGCGCCCGGTAACCCCCTACGAGCGAAAATCACAGTAGCGCAGATACCGCAATTCGCGCTTCCCGACTACAAAAGAATCGCGATGATCGCGAACGAGAAACCCCGCAGTGCACAAACAGTGGAAGAAAAAGAAGTGGACGCAATCATTGCGGAAATCCAAAAAATACATGCGGGGGAGGGAAAAGAAACTGCTCCGCTTTCTGACGAAACAGTGCGGCGATTCGGCAATTTCAGCTCTGTCGCAGAATTCAAAAACGCGGTATCCAAAAATCTCATGCGGCACAAAGAAGAACAGGAAAGGCAAAAAAGGCGCGCCGCCCTTCTTTCAACACTCGTGGCGGAAATAAAAGCAGAACTGCCGGATATCCTCATTGAGAGCGAACTCGCGCGAATGGAAGCAGAACTGAAAGGAGAATTGGAGCGATTGGGCGGAGCATGGAAGAAATATCTCGCGGAAACAAAGAAAACCGAGGATGGGCTCCGCAAAGAGATGCGCCCGGACGCGGAGAACCGCGCGCGGATACATCTACTCTTGCGCAAAATCGCCGCGGCTGAAAACATTGTCGCGCCACCGGAACAAGTGGAGGCGGAAATGAAACGAATTCTCGCAGAGCACAAAAACGCTAACCCGGAAGCAGTGCGGCTCTTTGTAGAGAATCTGCTCTTAAATCAAAAAGTGATTCAGTTTCTGGAAAGCCAGAGATGAAAATAACAAATTACAAACTCTCTCGCTTTGCGAGATCTGGCAAAGCCAGACAAATTACAAACAATATTCAATACTGAAATTCAAATAACCGAAACTGACTTCTTCGTTTGGGATTTTGAGATTAAAATTTGTTTGTAACTTGGGATTTGTACATTGGAATTTTCCTTATTACGACTCCAGAAGTAATAAGGAAGTTACCGCTACTGCCGCTGTCTCTGCCCGCAACGTTGTGCTCCCGAGCGAATACACGGGAATCTTTTGCGCGCGGAAAAACTCCAGTTCCCGCGCGCTCCAGCCGCCTTCGGGTCCGATAAAAGCGCCGAGCTTGTTTTCTTTTCTCCACTGCTTCGCCTGAAATAATTCACCGTGCGGGTCAAACGCAATATTCTGGAAAAAGTGATACTCCGCAAACGCATTCTGCAGCGCCATCGGCTCATAGAGCGCGGGAAGCGTTCCCCGTCCCGACTGCTCCGCGGCTTCGCGCACGATTTCTTTCGCCCGCCCAAAATTGAACTTCTTTACTTCCGAGCGGTCTGCAATGACCGGACGGATTTGCGCAACTCCCAATTCGGTTGCCTTTTCCAAGAGCCACTCAAAACGGTCTTTCTTGATAAGCGCGGCAAACAAAAAGAGCTGCTGCGGGGGCGTTCCCGCGCTTCGGACTGATTCCCGCACCAGGCATACTGCCTCTTTCTCCTCAAGAGACGCGAGTTCGCACCGATGGTCCATTCCGAATCCGTCAAAGAGAATCACTTCATTCCCCGCTTGTAGACGCAAGACATTCCGCCATTGGCGAAGGAGTTTTTGCGCGCGAATCACCACGCGCCCTTCGGGCGCAATCCGCTGTTCCACAAAAAATCGGTGAAGTCGCATGGTTGATTTTCTTAGCGAACAAAGTGAGTTTTAGAAAATCGCCACCCGGTTAAGTAATCCGCCGTGGGCGGATTCCCGCCTTCTTCAGCGGATACGCAACTGGGGTACCCCTCACTGTTCCAGTGTATAGCGAATCTAACGAAAGGCACATGTTGATAACTCCCTATGAAAAACGGAACGATAGCCGTATAATGGACTATTATCATTCTTTATTCCTTATTTCGTATGAAAACATCTCATCTCGTCATCGGGGTCGCAGCGGTCGTTATTATCGCCGCAGTTGCGTGGGTTCGTCCGACGGACTCAAACGCCCCGACAGACATCACCGCTGCGGCAAGCGGCGCGCTCCAGAAGGGAGAAGTTCTTGTTGTCTATACCAACGAGGGATTCGTCCCGAAAACACTTAAAGTCGTTCGCGGTGCGTCTCTCCGTTTCTTCAATGCAAGCAGTCAATCGTCGCTTCGCGTTGCGCCACGTGTTGATCAAACATCGGGCTCGGGCAACAACGCCGAACTGTTATCGTCAAAGTCGGTAAAGTTGGGAGAGTCGTTTCAGGTCTCCGTCACTAGGCCGGGCACATGGGAGTACGAGAACCTCAACAAGCCGAGCGCAACGGGTGTCGTGATTGTGGAGTAAGAAGACACGGAACAGGACGGAACAAAACCAACACGGAACTATCCAATTTCGTTCTGTGTACAGAATAAAAACCGCCGGCTCCGCCGGCGGTTTTGCTAACTCTCTCTTTTCCTGCTATAATCTCTCTGTCTTACTTACAACTTTAATCTTAAATCTTACATCTATGAGTATTCTCATACCAACAGTGATAGAAAAGACCTCGTACGGCGAGCGCGCCTACGACATCTACTCGCGTCTCTTAAAAGAGAACATCATCTTCCTCGGCGGACCCATTGACGACCACACGGCGAACATTGTGATTGCCCAGATGCTCTTCCTGCAATCAGAGGACTCTAAGAAAGACATCAACATCTATGTCAACTCCCCGGGAGGAGCCGTAACCGCCACCATGGCAATCATTGACACCATGCACCATGTCAAAAATGATGTGGCCACAACCTGTGTCGGCATTGCCGCTTCCGGCGCGGCCATCATCCTCTCTGCGGGGGAGAAAGGGAAACGATTCATTCTGCCGAACGCGGAAGTGATGATTCACCAGCCGCTGGGCGGCGTGGAGGGACAGGCAACGGATATTGCGATTACCGCAAAGCACATTCTCCAGACAAGGGAACGGCTGAACAAAATGCTCTCCGTGAACACGGGCCGCCCGCTCTTGCAGATTGAAAAAGATGTGGAGCGCGACTTCTTTATGACCGCCGAGGAGGCGAAGAAGTACGGGATTGTGGATAAGGTATTGCAGTAAAGCCGGGGGAGAAACTTCTCCCGGGGTGGACAGAAAAACGACTTCCGTGTATGATAGAAGGGTTACTTGTATTTTAACTTTGGGTCTCGTTTTTTAGTTCAGCCAGTAAGCACGGTTTTATGCCGGTTCGTATCTTCTTGCAATTTCAATTATGTCTCCCACTCTCTACGCTCGACGAATACGCACAGCGCTAGCGCTCTAAAAAAGCGGGACCTCGTTCTCGTATGTCATTAAAACTCGTCGCCCTGATTGCAGGAGCGGCAGGCATCCTCGGGCTCGCGCTCGGGTATTACCTGCGGCTGATTATTTCGCTGGGCAAGAAGGGCTCAATGGAGCTCCAGATTAAAGAGAAGGAACTAGCGGCAAAAGAAGAGGCGAAGAAAATCACCCTGCGCGCGCAGGAAGACGCAAACAAAATCCTCCAGGAGGCGCGCGTAGAGCACAGAGAAAAAGACGATAAACTCAAGAAGACCGAGGAGCGGCTCATCAAAAAAGAGGACTTGCTTGATAGGCGCCAGCAGGATATAGACCGAGAGGTGGAAGAACTCAAAGGCAAGGTGGCGGAAATCAGAAAAATCAGGGAGCGGGCGGATGCGCTTGAAGCAAACAAGCAAGCGGAACTAGAACGAATTGCGCGGCTCTCTCTAGAAGACGCAAAGCAGCAACTATTCTCCACTCTAGAAAAGAAGTATGAGGAGGACCTGCTCCAGCGCATCCAAAAGCTGGAGCAGAACGGCGAGGAGAAACTGGAGCGGCGCGCGAAGGAGATTATCACGACCGCGATACAGCGGCTGGGCAACGCCGTCTCTGCCGATGTGTTAACCACGACCGTCTCCATTCCCTCGGACGAAATCAAGGGCAAAATTATCGGTAAGGAAGGCCGTAACATCAAGGCATTTGAGCGCGCGACTGGCGTTGAAGTGATCGTGGATGACACGCCGGGAGCAATAACCATCTCTTCCTTTGACCCGATTCGGCGCCAGGTTGCGCGCGTGGCTCTGGAAAACCTCATTATTGACGGGAGGATTCAACCCGCAAAGATTGAACAGTCCGTTGAAAAAGCCCAATCCGAAATCAACAAAATCATCAAAGAAAAGGGGAATCAAGCCGCGTACGAATGCGGCGTGCTGAATCTCCCACCGCAAGTTCTCGCCATTCTGGGACGACTCCATTTCCGCACGAGCTACGGACAGAATGTGCTTCAACACTCCATTGAGATGGCGCACATCTCGGGAATGATTGCCGAGGAACTTAAGGCAAATGTCGCGGTTGCCAAAGCTGGCGCGCTCCTCCACGACCTGGGCAAAGCAGTTGACCACGAGGTGCAGGGAACGCATGTGGAGATCGGACGGCGGATACTCCAGAAATTCTCGGTGAGCGAGGAAATTATCAAAGCAATGCAGGCGCACCATGGCGAGTACCCGTATGAGACCGTTGAGTCCGTGATTGTGCAAGTCGCGGACGCTATCTCTGGCTCGCGGCCCGGGGCGCGGCGCGACACCGTGGAGAATTACCTTAAACGGCTTACAGAACTGGAAGCCATCGCAACCTCGGCAAAGGGGGTGGAAAAAGCATATGCGCTCCAAGCCGGCCGTGAAATCCGCATCTTCGTCAAACCAGAAGAGATGAGCGATCTGGAAGCAAAGAACATGGCGCGCGAAACCGCAGAGCGAATTGAAAAGGAGTTGAAATACCCCGGCGAGATTAAGGTTACCGTGATTCGGGAGACGAGGGTGATAGAATACGCAAGATAAACATACCAATATACGAATGATACCAATCTAACGAATGGATACGAATAAGAAAAAGATTGTCCCTCTTCCCCTTTTCTAAGGGGGAGAACCAAAGAGGGGATGGTTTTAATTCTCTCCTATCAAGGGGAGCCCTGCCGTTTAAAAGCAGTAGTATCCTCCCATAAAAATCTAGCCAGAATAGTAGCATACTAGATAGCACTAGTCAATATACCAAAAAACGGCTCTGTTAAGCCATCATCCTTTCTCATTCGTAGTCATTCGTATCATTAGCATCATTCGTATATTGGTATGTTTACCTAAAAAATGGCTTCATATATAATGGACGGAGCGTTTTGAGCCATTAACAACAAGGTCGAAGCATGTGTTATCAGTTTTTATACATTGAATTACGAGTTATTCGTATCTATCCGTAGATTCGCATCATTCGTATATTGGTATATTTATCTTATGAACAAGCAATCCATCGTAGAAGCAGTTCACGGCGTCTTAGGTGGCACCAAAGTGCAGGCAGAGGCAGTCGTAGAAAAGATAATTGACTCCATCGTCGGAGGACTCAAGAGCGGAAACGAGGTCTCAATTGCCGGCCTCGGCATCTTCTCGGTCAAACAGCGCGCCGCTCGTCAGGCAAGGAATCCTCGCACCGGCGAGATGGTGCAGGTCCCGGCTATGAAAGTGCCGAAGTTCCGCGCCGCAAAGGGTCTCAAGGACGCGGTTAAGTGACACAAAATAAGAGCCCCGTACCTGATACGGGGGACTATATTTGGTGTCATCCCGCACTTGATGCGGATCCAGACGAAGTTAAAAGTACACAAAACCCGCCTCTCCTAATCGGACGAACAAAATCCCGCTCTTTGCGGGATTTTGTTTTAGTCGGCGGTTTTGTGATGACTTTTTCTTATTCTCCCTTTGAAAGTCTAGATAGTCGTAGACTAGGAGCGCTCCGACGCTGCGTCGGAGGAGGGATTTTTCTTCATCTTCCTACTTCAACCTCTTATCCTCCCTTTTTTTCAAATAATTCCTCTTCGGCACCACTGGCCGTCCGAGCCGCTCTTCCAGTTTCTTTCTCGCCCCGCCGGCAATATCCCCGCCCGCCCTAGCATCGCTTCGCAACTTTGGCACACCCTTTGAGTCCTCAACGCGATGAATCTCTGTGTTCGCGCAATCAGTTTCGTATTTCTTGCCATCTGCGGCCTCCAATTTCAGTTGTCGACAAATTGTCGATAACTCAATTTTCTCCTCATCTTTTACCCTAGTCTTCATCCTATACCAATAATCATTAGGATTAGTGCTGTCAGTCAGGGCTTCTATGACATCCACAACCGAAAACCACCATTCCCCATGGTGCAATATCTTCCTGATGCCTCTCCCTTTGAACAAGGCGATTTTCGTAATCTCTCCGTCAGTCATGGTTACAAATTGTAGCATAAAAAACCCCGCACTTTCGTACGGGGTTGGAGTTTGTGATGCGCTATTCGGCAGAGCGTTTGGCAGACCTACTGCCGTTCCTGTTTATTTATTAAAAAAGTTCTTGCTCGATCATTCTCATATATTTATTGACATAGAAGATATCCGGCTCGCGTTTTATGGGTCTCGCCTTAATTTCAAAATCAGGGTTTTGTTTATTAGTACTATCGAAAACAACAAGACCTATTCCAAGCACGAGACAAAGGGATTCCAACCTGGATATATCGTCCTCTTGAGAACTTTTCGGAACGACGATATACACCTTATGACTAAATAAAAGATAAGCGCACGCTTGACCGAAAGCAGTGATTAAACTTTGGGCATCAATCTTTATTTCTGCCGTTACAATCTCGGTTTCGCGCTTTACAACATCTGTGTCTCTGGATTTATATTTCCCAACCACATCAGGAGTTCCCCATCGTGCCCCAAATCTATTACCACCGAGTACAACTACCTCGGTGCATTCTTCAAGTTCAAATTTTAAATAATTCGCAAATCCTTCATAGAAATCTTGTTCATGCAAAACATTCTCTCCTATAGTATTTTGTGAGATAGATAAATTTTCACCAGAACTTCGAAAGTTGGTATGTTTGTAAAAACCTTTTTTGACCTTATAAATATCTTGCGGATTGCTGATTTCAATTCTCCACATTGCTCCAGTAATTGTGTTTTCTTTTTGGTCGGGAAGAATCTCTTTTACTTTTTTAAAAATATCTGTATATCTTAAGCCAGACGGATGGTCTTTGAGGACACCTATCACCGCCTCTGTAATCTTCTTTGATTTTATATTGGTTTTTTGTGGCATGATTTTAATGTTCAATGTATCACATTTCTTCAATACCGCCAACACCACGACGCGAGAAACTGGGTGTGATTATTGAAAGCGCGGAAATCGCGGACGCCATGAAAAAAATCTACGAGCTCGCATGGGCGGAAGCAAAACGGAAAGACGCAGAACTGCGCCGACCGCCCGCGGACTGATGCAGATAGTATAAGAAGACTGACGCAGATAGTGTGAGAAGAACAAGTGTGTATTTAGTGAGACGATCGCAGCTTAAATACGCAGGTCAATCGGGAGAGAACCTGCTTGAGAAGCGGTGGCTACTCCCGTTCAGTGGTCGCGCGCTCAAGATGTAACTCCTTCTCCGCCTCCGCGAGCGCGGCCTCGGGGTCTTTCTCATAGAGCACGAGGAGTTCCGGCCGCCGCTTCGCCAGCTCGTGAAATTGGGGAGAGAGAACCTGAGAGACCCAATTTTCCATCTCTTTTTTCGACCAACCGACACAGTGCCGTTTGGTAAGCGCAATCTGTATCATGTTTCGCGCGCGAATATGCGCCGACTCGCTCCCTTTTTCCATTTCTACCCCCATTGTTTTAGGTAATCAGTAATCATTTCGGACTAAACTTGAGGACTTCTGGAGTTACGCCAAGCACTGGCTGTACCAGTATTGCGGAGTGCATAAAAGTTTCTTTCATTTGTACCTTGGTGAGATTTCGTACCGCTTCAACAACCGCGAAGAAGATATTTTACCCTTACTTGAAGCCATGATGAAGAAAAACAAAAAGTCAGAAATATGAGAAATTAGTCCGAATTGTTTACTAATTACCTTGTTTTATTTTGTTCCATACTCAGATGCGAGCGGCGAGAATCGAACTCGCGTTTACTGCTTGTCCCGTAACATACAGAACATAAAGCGTGATGATATGTTACGAGGCTCCCGTGACAAAAAGCGACTAATTTGTTGCCGATGCGGGATACCGGAATCGAACCGGTGCGTCGAACTTGGAAGGTTCGCGTTCTACCATTAAACCAATCCCGCGCCTGTCACTCCGTATATAGCGAAGGGGGATTGATGCGAATCGTAGCAAAAAAAATACGCGCAGGCAATTTTTTGATATACTCCGAGTCATGTTTTCAATCCTAAAACTTATTGCGCATCTCCTCGGCGCTCTCGCGCTGCTTTTTATCATTGCTCCGATAGACAAACAGCCGGAACCCGTACCGAGCAAAACATTGCTGTCCGATACCTCCCCGCCGCTCGCCGCAACAGAAGGCGAAACCGTAGAAAGACCCACGGCAACCAGTTCGGAAAAGACGGAAGAAAGACCGGAGCCGCTTCAGAAAGTCGCGGCACCGGAAACAAAACCGTTTGTCCCTGTCTCCGTTTCGGCATCTCAACTGACAACTAATCCCGCTCCCCCGCTCCTCCCGCCGGCAGAAATCGCACCAACCACAACGCCCATTGCTCCAATAGAAAAACCATCTGTCTCCTTTACCGAGATCAACCAGAAAACCCGCGCCGCGCTCGTGAATGTCTTGTGCACCACGCTCCGGAGCGGCTCGTTTGAGCCGCTCTCCGGCAGCGGCATTATTATTGACCCGCGCGGCGTCATCCTCACCAATGCGCATGTTGCGGAATATTTCCTGCTCAAGGACTACCTCGTGTCTGATTTTGTGCAGTGCATCCTCCGTACCGGCGAGCCGGCGCGCAACCGCTACAAGGCGCGGCTCCTCTACCTCTCGCCTCTCTGGATTCAGGCGAATTACAAAAAAATCCGGCTCGCGGAAGCAACCGGCACCGGCGAGCATGACTTTGCGTTTCTCCTCATTACGGAGAGCGTCAATCCCGAGGCGCTCCCGCTCCCCGCAAAGTTCCCGTCGCTTGAGATGGACTTCACGGATGAAACGGTTCGCAGAAAGAACCAGGTCGTCGCGGCAGGGTATCCGGCAGGACTCCTTGGCGGCATCAACATTCAGAAGGACCTCTATCCTTCTTCATCAGTCGTTACCGTGGAAGAAGTGTACACTTTCCGCGAGAAGAGTCCGGATATCTTCTCGCTCGGCGGCTCTGTCCTCGCGCAAGCAGGCGCGTCCGGCGGTGCTGTCGTAAGCAACGCCGGCAAACTCATCGGACTTATGGTTACCGCTTCCAGCGGCGCAACCACTGGCGACCGGAAATTGAACGCCATAACGCCGAGCCATATTGCGCGCAGTTTCAAAAGAGATACCGGATTTACGCTGGAGGATTTTTTTGCGAGCGACCTCGCCGAGACCGCGAACAGTTTCAACCAAAATGTCGCGCCCGCGCTCACCAAGCTCCTGGAGGACGAAATCAACCGCCGCCCGTAGTAGTGTAATTTCCCCATTTTCTCCGCCTTTATTTCCCCTTTATCTGCCTGCCCGTCCGTAATTCACCGCAGCGAACGGGAGAGGAAGAACATTGGTATGTTGTAGAACCGGACATTGTGGATGCGTGAAGCAGAAGACCGCAGTATATCGCGCAGAGACACTGGAACACTGCGCATGTCTTGCGAGTCATCTATACAGCGAGCGCGGAAGAAAGTAAAAATTGAGAGCGGCACCGCATGGCGCCTGCCTGCCGAAGCCTCGGCGTAGGCAGGTTAGACCCTGCGGGCCGCCAAGAATGACCCTACGCGGAGCGCAAGGTGTCCCCCATTCGTGTGCACCTTCCTAAAATTCGTGTGCACCATTCGTCAAGTGTATCTACCGCTTTTGGTATTCGTGTGCACCATTCGTCAAGTGTATCTACCGCTATTCGTTAAACGTATCTACTATAAAGTGATGATTGCGTCGTGGCGCGAGAAGCTGGGCGTGATTATTGAAAGCGCCGAAATTGCCGATGCGATGAAAAAAATCTACGAACTCGCGTGGGCCGAGGCGAAGCGGCACGATGTGGCATTACGAAAGTAGCATATAGATACGATCGTAGATATAAACTACCGGTACAAGTTGCCGTGCGTGTCTATGTCTAGGAAAATAACGGCGTTGGGGTCTAGAAATTCGTAGAGCGCGCGCCAGTCGCCGGTGATATTGATGCTCCACTGCCCGCGCCGCTCGCCGTGGAGCGCGTGATGTCCGAGTAGCGGGTGAAATGGATTATCCTCAAAGAGGCGCAGACGAGCATCAAAGTGTTCCCGAACTTTTTTAGGGATTTTCCGGTAGCGCTTCTTGAAGACCCGATGGAACTCTATGCGCATATTCAATGCTGGTGCAAGTACTGGAGCGCATCTTCCGCGCACACAAAAGTCGGAGAAATGTTCCGCCTCGCCAAAATGTCTTTATGAATCCGCGCGAGGCGGCGCTTGACCGACGGCTTGAGTTCGCCTTCCGGGGTTCCAAGCGGAAGCGAATCACGGAGCGAAAACCGCACCTCGCGCGTGCGGATAAACTCGCGCAGGTAGTTGTTGATAACGAGCGAAAGCGGTATCCCAAGCCGCTTCGCCGTCTTTTGCGCCTCTACTTTCACCGTGCGGTCTGCTTTTATGTTAATCATGGTTTTCATATATCCCAAGTATATACAATGGATATGCGGTGTCAAGTGTGCGGGGAGGATAGTTTGATTATTTCTTCGTAGTTATCATTTTTGTTTGCCGTCTGTCGCCGCGAGAAGCCACAGAGGATACAGCGGTGCGTGAGCGTGTGCTCACTGCCTTTCGTTTCCACGCCGACGGGTTTCATAGGCCCGCCGCACGGCTCGGCGCGGTCGCCGGGGTTCACATCTACATGCTTGCTCCAGAGGCACTCGGGGCAGTGGTTTGTGTACCCATTGCCCGCTACCTTCGCCCAACAATTCTCACACGCAAAATCTTCGGTTGTCCTCACAAATCTTTTCATTGCTGAATCTGAAAATACTCTTGCTATATTCCTACATTCCTAGGAATGTAGGAATATCGCGCTTACCCGCGAATCACAAAAAATGCTCCTCGCTTCTGCAAAAATCCTTCCGCAACCAACGCATGCAAAATCTTTCCTACTGACAAGCCGCGCCGCGCGAACGCGGCAAAATCAGCCGCGCGCACTGCCCGACCGCGCGTTGCGCAACGGATAATCTCGCCGCGCAGTTCCCGTGCTGATCCTTTGAAGCGCCCTTGCTGCGCATACGCGGCGCTCCGGCGCGCCGCATTACCAACCGTTTCCTTAAGATGTGCCCCGTAATCCATAAGCGCGGAATACCACTCCCGCACCGATACCTTCCGCAACATTCCTACATTCCTAGGAATGTAGGAATATCGGCTGTTGTCTTTTCTCCCCCGCTCCCTCCTTATTCTAATGTTCTCAAGAACTTCAGAATATACTCCGCGCGCCGAACAAGGTTCAACGAAGTCTGTCCGACAAGGTCTGACCTTGCCTGCCCGCCCGAAGCCGGGCGCAGGCGGGAATCGGGAAAAAGGTCGGACATTGTTCGGAACTGTTTGCCGCGCCGCTTCCAAAATCTCCGCATCGCGCACTTTTTTGCGGCGCGAAAAAAAGTGATGAATGAGCGCGGTACGGATGTTTGTCTCCACAAACACCACCGGCTCATTCCAGGCGTACGCAAGAATCGCCGCTGCAGTCGCGCGGCCGATGCCGGGGAGCGTGCAGAGTTTTCCAAAATCGCGCGGAACTTCTCCGTCGTGTTCGCGCACAATACTCTCTGCCGCGCGCTTTAAGAAAAGCGCGCGGCGATTGTACCCAAGCCCGCTCCATGCACAGAGCACCGCGCGCGCTGGCGCGCTCGCGAGCACGCGAACAGTCGGAAACGCGCGAATAAATTTTTCGTAAAACAAAATCGCGCGTGAGACCCGGGTCTGCTGGAGCATAATCTCGGAAACGAAAATCTTGTACGGGTCGCGCGTCCCGCGCCAGGGAAGACGCCGACCGTTCCTCCGGAAAAAATCCAAAACAATTTTTTGAAATGCACGAACCTGCTGCGGCGAGAGTTTCATAGTCCGAGAACTCATTTGAAAACCTATCGAACAACTACCCGAGCACCCGTTCGTCAGCGAACGAGAGGCGTGGAAGAAACGCGAGCGCGAGTGCAGTAAAAATGGCAGAGACGATAACGAGCCACGGAAGTCCGATGATGCCGAAGAGGTACCCGCCGATGGCGCTCGCGCCCATCAGCCCCACATTCCAGAACGCGGTGAGTGTCGCAAAGGTCGTTCCCTCGGCGCCTTTCGGAACCGCGAGCGCGGCGCTGTTCAGTATCGTGAGAAACACAATCGCGCCCATGAGCCCGTTCACGGCGCCGGTTGTACCATAGAGATATCGCGCGAGCACCAGATGCTCGCGGACATAGGGCAGAAAGTAGATAAGGTCAAAGAGCGTCGCGGCGGTGAAAAAGATGAGCGAGATCTTGATAATCTTCCGCGTCGCAAACCGCGCGGAGAATTTGCCGAAGAGAATTGCGCCCAGAGCGGAAGCGGCGGCGGCAATGCTCCCGACCGCGCCGAGAAAAAATGGCGTGAACTTGAGCGTGTCTACCGAGTAATAGAAGAACGGAGCGCCGAATGAGGGTGAGAACGCCACAAAGAAAATAAAAAACGCAAGGAGCCATGTCTGTTTTTCCGTAAACTTCTTCTTTACCATCGCAAGCCGCGCGTACATCTCCTCCCGTCCGCCCTCTTGTTTCTTTTCGCGAAGAAAAAGAAACACCGCGCACAAGATAATGAGCGGAAACGCGGCATTCAGTATAAATACCGAATCCGGCTTCCAGTTCGCCGCCACATACCCGCCCGCGAGTCCCGTGATAATGGACGCGACGTACACGGCGGTCCACTGCACGGACTGGAATCGGCCCGTCAGTTTATATGGCTGTCCAGTCTCCACCATGAGCGCGTCGCAGAGCACATCCATGAACGAGTAGAAAATGGACGAGAGCGAGAAAAGCACAAGAAGTTGCGCCGTTGAATAGTCATTGAGAAATCCGAGTATCGTCCAGACCGCGGCGGCACCAATCGTGGTAACGAGTAGATAGAATTTTCGGCGCAGTCCAAACAGCGGAAACGCGTCAGAGATAATGCCCCAGAGCGGTTTTATTGCCCAGCCCACAATTGTCATTGCGCCAAAATACGCGGCTTGTTCCGCCGTCATCTTCAAAACATCTTTAAGAAGAAAGCTCACCGAGAGAGACGGGAGCGACGCAATCCCGTTCGGCGAGAAAAAATAAATCAGCGCAAAAACCGCCGACAGTTTAACAATCGTCTGCCGCGGGAGTTCAAGAAGTACCCCCGCAAATCCGCGCGTTCTTTTCCTCTCCCCCTCCCCTCCTGCCTGAGGAGGGGTGCCGAGTCCGCGAGGCGGGGTGGTGGGAGCGGCGCGAGTGTTCGAAACAATCTCTCCTATGCTTTGCATCTGCATACTCCCGTTCTACCACACTCCCTTCACTCGCGCTACCTATTGGTGTACTGATGAAGCAGAGAAGCAATGAGCGTTTGATACGGCAGTCCCTTTTCAGCCGCTTTGACTTTAAGTTTGTGCAGCGTTCGCTCGGACAGCCGGATGTTGATGTTTTTATTCCGTTTCGAATCGGCGCGAGCATAGGAGACATAGCGTGCGATTTCCCGCTTCATGTTCGGAACAGACTTAAGCTCGCCTCTGTCGAAAGCGTCCGATATCTCCTGCTCTTCTTTATCTAATTTATAGCGCTTCATGTCTCAATCCTACTAGGACTTACATACTTTGTCTCTTTCTGTCATCCCCGTCCGCCAACAGCGGACGGGGATCCAGAATAATGCTCATCGTCTTGAACAAACTGGATTCCCATTTTCACGGGAATGACAGCCGAAAAGAGCAGAGTGCGCAAGTCCGAGATTACTAAAGTCTTGAGATTGCTTCAAGCAACTCATCTTTCTTCCTCCTGCTCATAAATGACTTCCCAAACCGAACGCACGCTCCGTTCACGCGGCTCCAAAGAGTACGCGGGAAGAGCCGTTTCAAGTCCTTCTCAATTTTGTGCGGGTCGCGGTGCGCAGTCCAACCCAGTTTCTGCGAGATGTACGAGACATGGGTATCCACGCCGATAGCGGGAGCGCCGTATTCGGAGAGAAACACATTCGCGGTCTTGCGCCCCACTCCGGGAAGTGCCACCAATGTGGCTAACTCGTGCGGCGGCTTGCCGCCATATTCTTCCGCGAGGGCTTTGGCGCAGGCGACGACATTTTTTGTTTTATTGTGAAAGAAATTCACCGGATAGATTATTTTCTGCGCATCACGGAGTTTTGCTTGCCCGAGCGCATATGCTGTCGGGTATTTCGCAAACAACTTCTCCGCCACCGCGACCGTGGTCTCATCCCGCGTTCGCGCCGAGAGCGCAATCGCAACAAGCGTCTGCCACTCTTCCGGCCACTCCTCGGCCGCGAGCCGCATCTGTTTTGCCCCTCCCATCCGCTCCAGTTCCTTCAGTTGTCGTATCGCCGTTTTTCGGCCCATGTTCCTTATTTAACAACATCCCAACATTAATCATATCCCACAACTTTTTAGATACTCCTTAATCCTTTCTCTATCTTCATTCTCCCTATCGCCCTTAAAATAGAGCTCCAGATAAACAAAGGTGATGGTGTCATTATGGAAGGCGTAGATAAGACGCATTGAACGGTTCTTCAAAGCACGGCAAGCTAACCGTGTTTTGACTACAGTAACATTCCCCTGTCGGTGGATAATTGCAAAGTTTGTTCCTATACCTGTGGGATGCAATGTGATTACTTTCTCAAGGCGCAATAGGTCATCAGGCAAGCTCCGATATTTACTTTCGAGCCGTTTTAGTTCCTTTTCAAACTCGGAAAGTCGATTAAAGTGGCTCATACGCGCGGACCGAGGTCTCGACCGGCCGGTAAAATACAGCCTCGTAATCTAGGTACCCCCTTTCTTTGGCAACAGCCCACGGAGTATCAATGTGTGAAAGTCCCGAGATTTGCGTTGCGGTCATGTCAGAGAGGCGAGCGAGTTCCCAATCAATATGAGAGAGTTCTTGCGCAGACAGCGCTGAAATATCGGGCGACATCGCTGGATTGACCAGAAACTTTTTTTGTTCGTGCTTGTAAAACTTACTCTTGACCGTTTCCACTTTCCCTTCCCGCTCCAAATCTTCAATAAGTTTTGCGAAGATAACCGGAGTTGGACCAAATGTATTCTTTATGTATCGCGCGCCTATCAGCTGTTCCTCAAACTTCTCGTAGTAATCGAAGTCAATAAAGTAGAGCAACTTATAGAGTACCGTTTGTCCCACATTCGGCTTGCCGCCAACCTTTGCGAGAATATACAAAAGCACCTGCTTGAACTTTTTTAGATGCTCCTGTGGAATCGATATTCTTTCTTCCTGCTTTGCTTTTCCTTTTCTTACCCCGTCCTTCTTTTTCTCAAATGCCACCACGGATGCCGCGACAGGTTTTCCTGCAATCAACGAATCCAATGTTATGTCTAGCAAATCCGCGAGTTTCTTGGCCTGTGATAGCGTGAGTTCTTTCTGTCCGCTTTCAACCAACGCGTAAGACGGCCGAGACATTTCGAGTTCCCGCGCCATATATTCCTGTGACAGGCCTTTTTCCCCCCGCAAGTTTTTGAGGACTTCCGGTGACAACATGCGGGTAGTATAGCACTGCTAAAATAAATGACAAGCCGCCCTGTGGATAAATTTGACAATCCAAATAGGCGGCCTATACTAACTGTGAATTACGAAACTCCCTTTCTTGTCATTCCACT
>CAYJWA010000019.1:0-16631 GCA_964373775.1 uncultured Candidatus Saccharibacteria bacterium
AGACCCGTGAGAGATTATCACGTTGATAGGCGCTAGGTGTACGCACCGTAAGGTGTTTAGCCGAGGCGTACTAATTGGTCGACTCCTGTCGGGAAACATATTACCACCGTGCGAAGCACGGAAATCCGAAATACTAAATACTAAACTCTAAACAAATTCTAAATTCAAATTTCTCAAACTCTAAACGGAGATTCGTTTGGATTTTGTGATTTGATTTTTGTGGTTTGTTTAGGATTTAGATATTAGAATTTAGAGTTTCCGCGCTTTGCGCGGCATTAGTCCTGCTCCCTGGAATCAAAGAAGCAGATAACGCGGATATGACGCAGATAGTCGCAGATGAAGAACCTCTTTATCAGCGATATCAGCGTTCCAATCTGCGTACATCAGCGGCCTTGAGCCATGAGTTCATTGATAATTTACCTGCTTGCCCGTTCAAGTTGCCGATAAAATATACATTGAGTTTTCTGCGTTGGTGATTTGACCCCAGTAGCAGAGAAATAGCAGTTATCCTAGATTGTGTTTAATATTTTAATCTGGTGGTTTGTCGCAGAGGATACACCTCTTCCCATTCCGAACAGAGAAGTTAAGCTCTGTTGAGCCGATGGTATCCGCCTCAGGCGGACAGAGTAGGCAGCCGCCAGATTAAAGTATTGAACCCGCATTTTCCTTCGGGGACAGAGCAGTTTCCGCCTCAGGCGGTTCCGTCCTTCGGCGGAAAAAGCACGGTAGTGGCGACCCCAGTCCGCCTCAGGCGGACGGGACATGCGGTACAGAGAGTAGCCATGCCCCGTTAGAATTTCACGGGTTTTTTGCTATGATAGACAAGTCCGCTTCGTCGAACTTGGATGGGATTCTCTTTTTGTGTTCATAGTTTTTAGACATTTGTTTAGAAATTAGGTGAATTACCTGCCCGCCGAAGCCTGCCTGAACGATACAGTCAGGCAGGCCGCTTCGGCGCAGGCGGGGAAATTAGAAATTCCGTAAGCGAAGTCTGCGAGGCGACGGTCTTTATGCTCTCCTGGTCTCAAAAACGGCAGTTTATCATTAGCGCAGGGGCGCTTATTGCGGCCGCCGCGTTTTTCGCTGTATCGCTTTTTCTTGCGTGGTACCGCGCGCCGAGTTGTTTTGACAAGAAGAAAAATCAGGACGAGCGCGGAGTGGATTGCGGCGGTTCCTGCGCGCTTCTCTGCGCTGATGAGGCGATTGCCCCGCTTGTCCATTTTGTCCGTGTGCTCCCCGCGGGGGAGGATGTTTGGAGCACGGTTGCGTATGTGGAAAATAAAAACCCGAACGCCGGAGCCCTCCGCGTTCCGTATGTTTTTAAGCTGTACGATACGGACAACCTGCTCGCGTACGAGCGCCGCGGCGAGGCCTTTCTTCCGCCGCACAGCGCGTTTCCGGTTGTAGAAGGAGGACTTCGGGTTGGAGAACGGGTTCCGACGCGGGCGACCTTTGAGTTTCTTGAGCCGCCTTTGTTTGTCGCGATGGGAGAACCGCCTCGGCTGGAGATCCGCAACAGAACATTTCGCGAAGAGAACGGCGTATCGCGTCTGGAAGCGGAACTGTATAACCCTACGGTTGCCGCCCTGACAGCCGTAGAAGCACGCGCGCTTCTCTATGACAGTGCGGGTAATGTGTTTGCCGCTTCCGAGACGGTTTTGAGAGAAATTGCTCCGCGCGCCGCGGTTGCTCTTCGTTTGACCTGGCAACGGGCTTTTTCGGCGCCGCCGGCGCGGATTGAGATTTTTTATCAGGTCCCGCCGCAGTAGATTCCACTCCTGCGGAAATTAGAAGCACGAAACACTTTCTTACAACACAGAGCACAGGATCCAAAGAACCAAACAAACTTCGCAAAACACAATACATCCACCCTTCGGGGGATCTCCCGAAGGGAGACAAACAACAAACGGACTGCCTTTCTGGCTTGTGTTTTGTTTGGGTATTGTGCGGTCTGTGTTTTGATAGATTTCAGATTTTTTTAGCTCATTTTCAATGAACACAATTTCCGCTAAGCAGATTAGAGTTCGTGAGTTTGGCACTATTGACTGGCTCCTGTTTTTGGTGACTCTTCCCATTCTTGCCGCTGGGCTCGTGACAATGTACTCGTTTACTGACGCGAATGCATTCTTTGCGAAACAACTCGCGTGGATTGCGGTGTCGCTCGCGCTGTTTTTCGGCGGCAGCTTTCTGGACTGGAGGTTCCTCCGGCGGAGCGATATTCTTTTTGCGCTTTTTCTCGGCGGAGTATTCCTTCTTCTGTTCCTTTTCGGCGCGGGCAAAATCGTGAAGGGCGCGCAGAGCTGGTTTGATTTCGGCTCCGTTTCTTTTCAACCAGTGGAAGCAGTGAAGCTCGCGCTCATTTTGCTCCTTGCAAAATACTTCTCTCGCCGCCATATTGAGATCGGGTATCTGCGCCATATTTTTGTGTCAGGCGCGTACGCGCTCACCCTCGGTGTGCTGGTGCTTCTCCAGCCGGATTTCGGCGGAGCCCTCGTGATTTTTTGCATTTGGTTCGGCATGGTGTTGGTTTCCGGCATTTCCAAGAAGCATCTTGTTGCGGTTCTTCTCGCCGGACTCCTCGCTGCCTTGTTTCTCTGGCTATTTGTTTTCGCTGATTACCAAAAGCAGCGGTTGGTCTCGTTTTTTCATCCGCTTGCCGATATACGCGGCGCGGGATATAACGCGTACCAGTCAACCATTGCGGTCGGTTCCGGGGGGCTTCTCGGCAAGGGGGTTGGATTCGGCAGCCAGTCGCGCCTGCAGTTTCTTCCTGAGTACGAGACCGATTTTATCTTTGCCGCGTTCGCCGAAGAGTGGGGGTTTGTCGGCGTGGTCGTTCTTTTTTCGCTCTACGGGGTTTTGTTCTGGCGGATTCTCGCGAATGCGCTGCGCGGGAGCACGAATTTTGAGATTCTGTTTGGGCTCGGACTCGCGGTTTTTCTTATGAGCCAATTTTTTATTCATGTCGGGATGAATCTCGGGCTTCTTCCGGTCACGGGCATTACGCTTCCCTTTATGAGTTACGGCGGGAGCAACCTCGCGACGCTTTTTTTGGGGCTCGGTATCTTGATGGGCATGCGCCGGTACCGGCTGACATCTCACAAGGAAATTATGCAGAACGAATTCGTCGGCGTGTCTCCAGAGTAGTCACGAATATAGCGCGCTAGTCTTTTCCAAGAAACCTGAATCGCTTGCATCAAAACTAAACTCTGCTTTTACCTTTTCAGCTAGCCGTTTTCCTAACCTCTCTGCTGTTTCCGGGTGCCCAAGAAGAAACCGTATCGCTTCCATGAGCACGCGAGCATTCTTTGGCTGGACTAGCAATCCTGTTTTTTGGTCTTCAATAACATCCGGAATGCCCCCCACGGATGTCGCGACAACAGGAAGTCCGGCTGCTCCGGCTTCCAACAGCACATACGGCGTTCCTTCCTTAATGGATGGCAGGGCAAACAGGTCAAACGCACTAAGAAAGCGGGATGCGCCGTCTAAAAAACCTGCAAAGAAAATACGCGGAGCAAGGCCGAGTTCGCGGGCGAGCCGCTCCAGATGTTTTCGTTCCTCGCCGTTGCCGATAATGCAGAGCGATACATCCTTGGGCAACAGAGCGAGCGCTTCAACAAGATAACGAAGACCTTTGTTTTTGTGCAATTCGGCAATAGTGCCGATCAGCGGACCTTCTCGCATCGCCATTCCCGCTTCCTTCAATTTCAAAAACGCTTCTTGTTTCCCGAATCCCGCAGTGTCTTTGATACCCAATTTGATGTTCCGCAGCTTGCCCCGTACGCACGGCCATTCTGAGAGGGATGCCGTATCGCGGTTGTTGAGGACAATAGTCGCGTGCGAGAAAAGTATCGTGAGCCACGAAACACCTTTGATAGTCGCACGCTCTATCCATGGCCGGTCTTCGTAAAAAGCGAATCCGTGAACGGTGAAAATAATGCGGGGCACGCCCATGAGCCGCGCCGCGAGGCTTCCGAGCCCGCCGGCCTTGGCACTGTTGAGATGCACGATATCGGGCCTCTCTTTTCGGAAAAGAGAAAGGAGAGCACCAAACGTCCCAAGGTCGGCGATAGGCACTATATCCCGCGTAAGTCCCGCAAGCGAGATAACGCGTACGCCGCGAGCTTCTAATTTCTCGCGGAGCGCGGTTCCTTCTCCGACAGCCACCGCGACATCAAAATGCCCCGCATCCAAATTTGTCGCAAGGTCAAACACATAGCGCTGCGCGCCGCCCCAGTTGCCTTTGGTGATTATGAATAGAATTTTCTTTTTTTCAGTCATAGGGTTAGATGTGCGTGAGAAAAAGGAAAACTGGGGCGGCGCGGGTGAAGGAGTCGGAAAGACACTGGTACAGTATTTTCCTTGGTGGAGAGGTTATCATCATTGTCAGAATCAGATTTTGTTGTATTATATCTTTCTATGCGTCCCGTTAGAGACCGCGGTCGCGTACTCGCTGCTTTAATATAGCTTAATCTATGAACGGTCGATTACTACATTTTAACACGACAGATTGCGGTATGACCGCGACCTGTCTCTAAACGGGATGCGCATCACGCACCGGGTTGAAGCCGTCTTCTTATTTCTCGGAGATGCCGCTGTTTTCTACCTGTCGCTCTTTTTTGTGCTTTTCTTACGCTATGGCTTTCCGTTTGATCAGCTGATTATCAAACTGCATTTTCTGCCCTTCTCCATACTTTTCCTATTCTGGGTTCTCGGGTTTTTCATCGCGGGGCTGTATGAGCAGCACACGCTTTTGTTTCAGAAGCGGCTGCCGTACCGGCTTCTGCGGAGCGTATCGGCGAACGCCGTGATGACGGCGCTCTTCTTCTATTTCTTTCCGACATTCCTCATCACCCCTAGAATAAACCTCGCTCTGTATCTTATTGTTTCCTCGGCGCTTCTGCTCATCTGGCGGCTGTACGGCTTCGCGCTTTTCGGCGCGCGCGAAAAACAGCCGACCCTTCTTGTCGGGAGCGGAACGGAACTCGGCGAGCTTGCGACAGAACTCTCCGGTAATCCCTACTTTGGCGTACGGTTGGTCTCGTCCATTGATGTTTCCCGGCTTCCCGGCGGAGCGGGCGCGGACGAAGCGCTCCGGTGCGTCTCTGCCGGAGGAGTGTCGCTCATTATTATTGATCTGCGCAATAGCGCGGTGGAGCCGATTCTCCCGCGTTTGTATAATCTTTTATTCTCGCGCGTTCAATTTCTTGACCTCTCCAAGGTGTATGAAGAGATTTTCGGGCGCATACCGCTTTCTCTGGTGAAGCATCCCTGGCTTTTGGGGAATATCTCGCCGGCCGCGCCGCGGTTCGCGTATGATTTTCTGAAACGGCTGATGGATATTATTGCGGCATCCGCGCTCTGGCTTCTTTCGCTTCCTCTTTACCTCTTTGTGTACATCGCCGTCAAACTTGATGACAGAGGACCCCTGTTCGTTTTTCAAGACCGTGTCGGGCAGAATAATCGTATTATCCGCACCATCAAGTTCCGGACTATGTCCCGTGACGATGCCGGGCGCGCTCACTTGCAGCGCGGGAATAAGGTTACTCGCGCGGGTGTGTTTCTCCGGAAAACACGCATTGATGAGTTGCCGCAACTTTTGAATGTGCTTCGCGGCGAGATGTCTCTTATCGGTCCGCGGCCCGAACTGCCCTCGCTTGTCGCGGTCTATGAGCGTGAAGTGCCGTATTACCGCACCCGCCACCTCATCAAGCCCGGGCTTTCTGGTTGGGCGCAGATTTATCATGAGAATCATCCGCATCACGCGGCCAGTGTCTTCGAAACCACAGTGAAGCTTTCGTATGACCTCTATTATCTCAAAAACCGCTCGCTCTTTCTTGACCTGAAGATTGCGCTCAAAACCATAAAGATTCTGCTCTCGCGGTCTGGCGTGTAGCCGCGAAGACGCAGAAAACACAAAACACAGACCGCACAAAAAACCAAACCCCGAATAGCAGAGCAAAGCTCGTTACGGGGCAAGCAAAACACAAAACATTCCAAACTTAACAAACCAGTCTTCGTTTGTGTTCTGCAACTCTGTGCTTTGGAAGGTTTTCCGATAACGAAGCCAATAGTGTAACAGTTATACGAAATAACCATGCCACCAGGAGGAAAAAAGCAAAAAGCTACAAAGGTTGTCGTTATCGGCGGCGCTGGGTTCATCGGTTCTCACCTTACTGACGCGCTTGTGAAAAGTGGATATGAGGTGCATGTCATTGATAATCTCACGGGGGGGAAACATGAGAATATCAACCCGAAAGCGGTTTTTCATAACTCGGATATTCGTCAGATTGAAATAATCAAACCGATTATCAAAGGAGCGAAATTTGTATTTCATCTCGCCGCGCTTCCGCGCGTGCAGTATTCCATAGAACATCCGGTGGAAACAAACGAGGTGAATGTCGGCGGCACGCTGAATGTTTTGATTGCCGCCAAAGAGGGCGGAGTGAAGCGCGTCATTTATTCGGCGTCCAGCTCGGCGTATGGTGACCAAAAAACCCTCCCGCTCACCGAGACCATGTCGCCGAATCCAAAGAGTCCTTATGGTCTGCAGAAATATATTGGTGAGCTCTACTGCAAGGTTTGGAGTGCGGTGCACAACCTCGAGACAGTATCGCTTCGCTACTTCAATGTCTATGGCCCGCGCATGAATCCAAATGGCGCCTACGCGCTCGCGATTGGGAAGTTCCTGAAACAGCGGAAAGCAGGGGATTCTCTCACGATTTGGGGAGACGGCACACAGACGCGCGACTTTACTCATGTTCGCGATGTCGTTCGCGCGAACCTCTTGGCCGCCGAGAGCAAAAAAGTGGGGAAGGGGGAAGTGCTCAACATCGGCGCGGGTCGCAATTTTTCAGTGAATCAACTGGCGAAACTTATCGGCGGTTCGGTGGTACACGAACCGCCGCGCATTGAGCCCCACGACACCCTTGCGGACAACTCGCTTGCCCGCAAACTCCTCGGCTGGAAGCCCGAGGTGACATTGGAAGAAGGCATCGCAGAGTTGAAGCGGCTCTACGGGCTTTAGATCTTGTCAAAAAAATGTTATACTGTAATTGTTATGGCATCAGCAATTCCAACAAACAAATTCGGAGTGCCAGAGAGTTTCCGCCCTCTTTTGTGGTGGTTGCGATGGGACACTCTTGATGTATGGAACGACCGCTCGCATATCATAATGGCCGCAATCAATGACGGTAAGGTCGCGCATCTTAAATGGATTATCAAGACCTACGGCATAAACGAGATTCGCTCGGAACTCTCTCGCCGTCTTGATACAGAGTTTCATGCCGGCTCACGGAACTTGGCAAAAGTGTTATTCGGGATTTCGCATTTTCGCCATGCACGCTGACGCATTAACCAAGGAGACAGGCGCCGTATTCTCACATTTCAAACAGTTCGCGCCTTTTTATCTTGTAGGCGGCAGCGCGCTTGCGTTGCAGATAGGACACCGTCTCTCCATTGACCTAGATTTTTTTTCAAAGGAGGAACTCTCGCCTGGACTTCTTCCAAAAATCAAGCGGGTCTTTTCTGATGTTTCTGTTGAGGTGACCTTGCGTACGCCGGAACAGCTTAATCTTCTTATCAATAACATTAAGACGACATTCTTCTTTTATCCGTACCCAGTCATAGAACCGTTTGTTAAGTACAAAGAAGTGCCACTCGCCTCTGTCTCAGAGATTGCCGCCATGAAAGCTCTTGCGGTCGGCAAACGGCTGTCGTACAAGGATTACATAGATTGGTACTTTTTGCTTCATGATGTAAAAGTAGGGCTTGCCGAGGTTATTGCCTTGTCGGAAAAAAAGTTTGGCGGGGACTTCAATGACCGTCTTTTTCTTGAACAGCTCGCGTCACTTTCTGACATTCCCGCCGCTGATATTGTCTTTCTCCGTGACGAGGTGAGTCGGGAAACCGTGGAAGCGTTTCTCATTAAGACCGTTCGTGCGTTTGCGCTTTAATTTTTATAAACATATGAAGATGTTCAATTCTAAATCATTTAATGAAATGAGCCGTGGGGAGCTCATTGATATAATTCTAAATACAGGAACTCAAAAATATTTAAAAGAAGATATTACTGACGCCTCGATTGAAGAATTAAGAAAAGTTGCTTCTATAACCCATGCTGGTGAAAATGGGATGAAAGGTGTAGCAAAATTTTTCTTTTACCTCGGTCTTATTCTATTTACTATGTTTAATAAGTATTATCAGAGCTCACTGGACGCAAGCAGTAATTGAACTAATCATTGCAATTTTGGCATTTGCCGCAAGCTCTTTCTCGCACATTAGGAAGGGCATAAAATCAATAAAGGAGTAGAATTAAATGCTTCACCTTCTATACATAGGATAGTCCTTGGTAAGGAATTTTTTCCGTTGGAACGACAGGAACTTCACTGCTATTTAGTGTCGGAGAAGACTTGCGTTTTTCTTGATTCTTTTGGGCGGCTTCGCTAGTATATCCGATATGTGGAAATACCGTTTTGGGGCGTTGGTGCTGATTGCTGTAGCCGCGCTTGTCGGCTATTTTGTCTATACGACCGAACTGGGCGGCTCTTCCTACGCATTCAAACTCGGATTGGATCTCAAGAGTGGGTCGCATCTGGTCTACAGAGCCGATACGAGCACTCTGCAATCGTCTGAAGTTTCCGGCGCCATGGCGACATTGCGCGAAGTCATTGAGCGGCGCGTGAATCTCTTTGGCGTGTCAGAGCCCATTGTGCAGGCGGAGCAGGGAGGTGTGCTCGGCGGCGGCGAGGAGCGGCTGATTGTGGAACTTCCCGGCATTACTGATGTGAAGGAAGCCATTGCCCTGATTGGGAAGACACCGCTTTTGGAATTCAAACTGATGCGCCCGGAGATGGAGAAATTGCCTGACGAAGAATTGAGAGAGAAATCGCTCGGCGAGGTCTTTGCGGCTACGGAACTCACGGGGCGATTTCTGGAGAAATCGCAACTGGTGTTTGACCAGAATACGGGCGAACCAACCGTGCTTCTCAATTTTAATAAAGAAGGGGACGCGCTTTTTGCGCAGATTACGAAAGAAAATATTGGTCGGGTACTTGCAATTTTTCTTGACGGCGCCCCCATCTCAACGCCGGTTATTCGGCAGGAGATTACTGGTGGCAAGGCGCAGATAAGCGGCGGCTTTACCCCGCAGGAGGCAAAGGAGCTCGTCCGCAATCTCAATTACGGGGCGCTTCCGGTTCCGATTGAACTCGTGTCGGTGCAGACCATTGGCGCATCTCTGGGCGATGAAGCTACGGCGGCCGGTGTCCGTGCGGGGCTGTGGTCATTTGCGGTTATCGCCGTTTTTCTCATTCTGTGGTATCGGTTGCCAGGACTCGTTGCGGTTCTCGCCCTCGCCATGTATGTAGCCCTTAACCTTGCCATTTTTAAACTTATCCCCGTAACGCTCACTGCCGCCGGCATTGCTGCATTTATCCTTTCGCTCGGCATGGCCGTGGACGCGAACATTCTTATCTTTGAGCGGATGAAAGAGGAACTGAAGCGCGGAAAAGTACTCCCCGATGCGATTCGCGAGGGCTTCGCGCGCGCCTGGACATCTATCCGCGATTCAAATACTTCCAGCATCATCACCGCGATTATTCTCTACTACTTTGCATCAACTCCGGTGATTCAGGGCTTCGCTCTCGTCTTCTTCATCGGCGTCGTGACCAGCATGTTCACGGCGATTACGGCGTCAAGAACTTTGCTTAAAGCGGTGGGTGCGAGTGGAGAGGGAAGATTTGTTCGGTTTTTGTTTGGGAGCGGAGTTATGTAATTAAACTAATTATTCTAATTAACCTAATTGACCTAAGGAATGTCCAGGTGCTAAATCCTAATTGGAAATTCGGTATTGGGATTTCCTTAGAATAATTAGAAATTAGAGCAATTAGAATAATTCACTACAATGTTCATCGTCATTCACCGAAAATTTTTCTACATCCTCTCCGGCCTCATTATCGCGGCTTCTATTGCCGCGCTCGTCATCTGGGGCCTTCAGCCCGGTATTGATTTCAAAGGCGGGTCGCTTTTGGAGGTAACCTATCCGGACGGTCGGCCTGAAAAGGTAGAGTTGGAAGAAGTTCTCCAGTCACTTGAGGTGGGCGCTTCTGTGAGACCAACTGGAGAGCAGGGCTATATCATCCGGATGAAGGATTTGACCGAGGTGGAACAGGGGGCGGTACGGGAAGCCGTGTCCTTCAAGGGCGCGAAGAAGGTAATTGAGGAACGATTTGACACCATTGGTCCACTCCTCGGCAGGGAAGCCGTGGGGAAGTCGTTTGTGGCAATCGCGTTTGTCATTCTTTGCATTGTACTCTTTATCACCTTTGCTTTCCGAAAGGTCTCTGAGCCGGTTGCTTCGTGGAAGTACGGCATCATTACCATTGTCGCGCTTATCCATGATGTGCTCGTTCCGACTGGAGTTTTTGCGATTCTCGGACATTTCGCCGGCTATGAAGTAGATACGCTCTTCGTTACCGCGCTTCTTGTGGTGCTCGGATTTTCGGTGCACGATACGATTGTCGTCTTCGACCGCGTGCGCGAGAACCTGCGCGTCTCGCGCGAAGCGCGCGACCGAAAGGACTTCGCGACCATTGTTGGGGAAAGTATCCAGCAGACATTCGTGCGCTCCATCAACACCTCGCTCACCACCGTGCTCGCGCTCCTCGTGCTCTACTTCATCGGTCCCGACATCACCAAACACTTCTCCCTCGCGCTCCTCATCGGCATCATCGCCGGAACTTACTCGTCTATCTTCATCGGCAGCCCGCTCTTGGTGACGGTGGAAAAGTGGCAGAAGAAAAAGCGAGGTGTATAGTTGGGAAATGCTCAAGCGTTATTGTGATTTGTGTAAGAAAGCATTGCAGGCGGCATATTTCTCCGTTACTTTTCATAATGCAAAGCCGTTTGAGTACACAAACATAGATGTATGTGCAGGTTGTTTTAAGAAAGTTCCCGCATTGTTCGTTACTTCTAAAAAAGCAAAGTCCTCAAGAAGATAATCTTTTGTTTGAGTTAAAAGCACGAATATGCTAGTATGAAACTGAGTTTCTCCATTCATTTCCAACAGGCGATTTTTGAGAGAGATATCAATATTGACCACTTGAAAAAGGTCATTCGGGAGCCGGATTCTTCGCATTCAACATTCGGAGAGAGGACGGTTTCTCGGAAGATGGTTGATGGGAGGTTGCTGGAAGTAGTATATGTGCGTGGAAGTAAGAATGAATATAGAATTATAACCGCTTATTATATTCTCAGTGAATGACATGAAAGTACGCTATGACAAAACTGCTGACGCAATGTATATTCGTCTGCGTGCAGGAAAAATCAAAGGAACGGTCAAGGTAAACGACCGGCTTATGATTGATGTTGACACGAAGGGCAATACTGTTGGTGTTGAACTTCTTGATGCATCGCTACAACTTACCGCAAAAGGAGTTCGCGGACTTGAGCACGATGTCGCTCTGGGCATTCCGGTGGAGATTATTTCAAAAACGCCTGTTTCCGCGTAACCCCTAAGTGCCATACGCAAGCATTAGAGATACATATGAGTTTTGAACAGCCACAATTTGATAATCCGGTGCCGGAAAGAAAGAAAAGTACACTGAAACAGAAAGTGCAGAAAGCCGTTGCATTCGGAGCAATAGCCGCCGCGGCAATCGGTGGGGAAGCGTGTGCTCCCAAAAAGGGGGATGGGCGTTCATCAGGCGCTGGCGGGGAAAGTTCATCGCACACCGTTTCATCGGAGAAATTTACCGGCTACGGCATTAGTACGGAAACGAAAGACGGTCAGATAGTCAAAACGCAGTTTGGCGAAGAAGAAGGTGGAAAGAAGACATTTAGCGGTTATGGAATCAAGACAGAAACTGAAGACGGTGAAATTATCAAAAGTTCTTACGGCGAAAAGAAGGACGGGAAAAAGAAATTTAAGGGGTACGGTATTGAGCGCTAATTTTAACTTGACAGCTTTTAAGGTCGGGCTTACTATATAAACATTATGCAGTCGAGCAAACAGAACCTTCCCGCCTTCGCCAAGGCTTCGGCGGGCAAGCTAGGTCTAGCGCTAGCCACAAAAAACGGTGGAGCGTTTGCTCGTGCTTATTCTATCGTCAAGGATTAGGGATAAAAGATTAAAGATATTCGTAAGTACGCGCCAGTTCTCCACCGCAGGGGACCTGGGCTTTTTGTTTTCGGGAGGAAATGAAAAGATAAACCCAATGCGGATGAAGGAGTTCTTTCTGTGAAAAGACCTCAAAGTCAAACGGAGTCTGGTCTGCCCAACCCAGAGCGAAAAACACGCATCAAACCGTCACATCCCGTCAGCCCACACGAAGACCCCCGACTACCCAAAAAGGAGTGGCGGGAGTTGCGGGGTAAGTTTGGGATGTTGGATCAGGAACGATACCGTGAAATGCGAGTGCCGTGATAGGCGCAAGGTTGCCCCGAGGAACAGGAACATCGAGCTGTTCTTCAGCTTGTCTCCACTCTCGCGTTTTGCCGCTGGTTTACTCCGACGGCCCGCCCGTACCGAACTGCCATCACCTGGTACATTCGGACGGGCTTTTTCTTTTCAAAGCTATTCTGATATTCTCAAGAACATCAGCATAACCGGTGTAGAAATCAGAGCTTGATGTAACTGTCCACACCCGCCAAGAAACGGCTTTAGTTCCTCCTTTTCTAAAGGAGGTGGCCGAGTCATCCCTGCCCGCCGAAGCCGCTTCGGCGCAGGCGGGGAGGCCGGAGGATTTACAAATCCTTCGGCCTACGGCCACTCCCTTTAGGAAAGGGAGGATAAGAAGGGTGGACAGTTACCGCTTGACATGTAGACAGGGACGAATAGGATAGTACCTATCAACATGACACGAAGCGCGATTATTATTGCCATTAGCATTATTACCTCCCCTATCGGTGGAGAACTCATTTGTGCTTGTGTAAAGGATTAAGGATAAAAGATGAAGGATTTCGTAAGCAGAAGTGAGCTCTTCGCCCCGAAGCGCTCACTTTTCGTTTTGGATGCTCCGAGTGGAGATGATTCAAGAGCGAGATGAGCGGAGGGCTAATCCGTTTTAGCGGACGCCCATCCCGATAGTCGGGATGAGGGGACGAGAAGAGAGGAGATCTTTGATGATGAAAGCTCAATCCACAGTTTCTTTGGTTAATCAATTAGTAGCCGACTCGACAACCCGTGAGAGGGTTTTTGCGGAGGTCGCCAAGCGGGAACAATTCGGTTACGAGTACCGCAATGCAAACGCGTCGCTTGAACTTTTGGTGGCACGAGTCGTCAATGGTAAAAAACTCCCGTTTGAAGCGGGCGCCTATCATGTGTCTATGCGCGGGGCATTGAATGGCCGTGGGAACGAGCATGTGTGCGAGGCAAGCCTGAAAGTCATCATCGGGGGCGCGATCTTTCACGAAGTTGCGGAAGGAGATGGGCCGGTTGACGCGCTTGACCAAGCTCTTCGGCTTGCGTTGGGGAAGTCGCGCCTTCCCAGCATTACACACATCAAGCTTGTTGACTACTCCGTCGGTCTGGTGCTCCCGGCTGCGGGAGTTAAGGCAAAAACCCGCGTATTCATCGTTGTTTCCGACGGGAAAGCAACCTGGCGGACTGAAGGAGTCAGTCAGAACATTGTAGAGGCAAGCGGATTAGCGCTCTCCGATGGTTATGAGTATGCGCTCTTGCGCCGTGTTACATCGTAACGCGGTCAGGATGCGTGTGATGGGGGTCAAGATAAGCACTTGACCTCTTTTTTTATGTGCGTATAATGGTTCACGCACTCTGGTTACAACGTTTGCTCTGCAAATGTTCGCCCGAACTTCAGCCACTGGCTGATGTTCTAGGGAGAGTGGGGCTAAACCCTCCGGGTTGCCCGTCCTAAACAGCGCGGTTCGCGCTGTCGGGTTAAGGTCTTTGACAACTGAAATGTTAGAGAATGTTAATGCAAGTTAATGTCTATTAAATTGAAACCCCGTAAAGCGAGCACAGCTCGCCACGGGGTAAAGTAATTCCAACGAAGTTTATAAAGTTCATAAAGTTTCAAGTTCGTAAAGTCAGACTGTTCTGCTTTACAAACTTTTTACTTTACAAACTTGTAACCCTCGTGCAGTTAGGGTCGAAAACTGAAACAAGCACTAAAGAATACTATTCTTTATTTTGTTTCGTTCGCGACCCCGATGTAATGTCGGGGTTCTTAATTAGAGTTTGATCTGCCGATTTTGTCCACGCGCAAGCGTGGTTGCAAAATCGAGCATCCAGCACCGAGTTTTGCCCTGGTGCTGGGCCAGCGAAGATTGCTCATCGCAATTTTCGTTTCGGTATCACTCTGATTCTTAATTAGAGTTTGATCCTAGCTCAGGATGAACGCTGGCGGCGTGGATAAGGCATGCAAGTCGAGCGGGTCAGTGCGAAGCACTGACCGCGGACACTCGCGGACTTGACGCGGAAGGTCGCGGACAAAGATGAAGAGCAATCTTTTCTTTTTCTGCGTCATTCTGCGTCCGTTCTGCGTAGTTCTGCGGCCAATGCTTCGTATTGGCAAGCGGCAGACGAGGTAGTAATAAGCAGGTATGTACCCCAATCTCAAGTATAGCCGGTCGAAAGACCGGGTAATCCTTGATGGTCTGGCGACTGAACTATGGAAGTCATACGGGTAAATCCGAAGCACGAAATCCGAAATCCTAAACAATATCTAAATTCCAATGAAGAAAATTCAAAACGGAGTCCCCGTTTCGAGTTTATTATTTGGTTATTGAGATTTGTTTCGAGTTTCGATATTCGAATTTCGAATTTATCCGGCCGACGGTTTCCGTGGTTCAGTTGCCAGTAAAGGCTTCGGCCGGAATGGGAACGGCCTGCTCGGTATCAGCTAGTTGGTAGGGTAACGGCCTACCAAGGCGATGACGCCTCGGGGACCTGAGAGGGTGACCCCCACCGATGGGACTGAGAACGGCCCATACACCTACGGGTGGCAGCAGCCGAGAATATTCCACAATGGGCGAAAGCCTGATGGAGCGACGCCGCGTGGAGGATGAAGCGCTTCGGCGCGTAAACTCCTTTTGTAGACCAGAAAGTTTATTGATCGGTCTAAGAATAAGAGGTTACTAAACTCGTGCCAGCAGTAGCGGTAATACGAGTGCCTCAAGCGTTATCCGGAATTATTGGGCGTAAAGGGTGTGTAGGCGGCTTCGTTAGTCCTCTGTCAAATTCTTCGGCTTAACCGGGGGCGCGCAGAGGAAACGGCGGAGCTTGAGGGTGTGAGAGGTTTGCGGAACTCATGGTGTAGGGGTGAAATCCGTTGATATCATGGGGAACACCGAAAGCGAAGGCAGCAAACTGGCGCATTCCTGACGCTGAAACACGAAAGCGTGGGGAGAGAATGGGATCAACCGTTGCTATCGCAACGGAATTATCAATTTTCAATTTCCAATTTTCAAATAATTTCTAAATTATTAAATGAGGAGAAACTTGATGAGTCCGTTGTGATAGCAACATTGTACCGCTAGGGGTAGCGGTCAGGTCCCTTTGGTAATTGCAGTACTTGCATTGAAAGAAGGGTTAGGAAGATTGGTCGTTCAACAACTTGCTTCCAAGGTTCGGGCGGCGAGCCGATTCCAGACCGTTCGAGGTTTGGAAGAATTAGTAGGACAGCTAACGTTAGTGTCGGTTTGGTATGACCAGGGCGGATTGGTATCGCTAGAAGACTGACTCAGACGACAAAGCTATACAGACTAGCCCGAAGCGAAATCTGTCCAGTTTTTCTCCTTCTCCGAAACCACGCGTGGTTTCGGACCTTCTTTCAGTGCAAGTATGAATAATTGCTAAAGATAATTTTTCTGATTTTGTTCACGAGCAAGAGCGAGTGGCACAAAATCTGAATCCGCCGAAGCGGTAACGTGTAGGCGGAGGCTATATGCTGGAAACTCCGAGTATCTTCAAGTACGAGCAATTGTGAAAATCTTGAAGTGCGGACAATCAGCAGGGAAGACTTGTGAACTTTGTTGAGGAATTTTGGGTGTGCTTACTAATCAGAGTTACCGCAAGGTGTATTCTGGTGAAAGCATGGCATAAGGTGCCTAAGGGCATCTAACTGACACCTGACGAGAAAGGGAGTCGGTTGTTGGAGACAGGCACTGCCGCATAGGCTGGTCCCTAGGCCTGGCAGAGGAAAAGAAGCCATGTTCTTTTCCCACCCTTCAATTTCTTGGGTAACAGCTTTTTGTTGCCCCTTCAACAAAGTTCACAAGAACCCTCAGAGACTATACGCCAAAACCTGGAGAGCTGGATACTGGGAACTAGATTGCTGGAAAGATTTTCCAGCTTCTAGCCTCTGGTTTTTTTTCTAGCTTTCTAGCGTAAGATGTAGTCCGAACTGCATAGCGATATGCAGAGACAGGCAGAAATGTCCTGTCCGATAACAATTTTGAGTTTTGATTTTTTAATTCGGAATTTCATTAGAAATTAGGTGAATTAGAAATTAGAAATTCAATTTTGTTGTCTGCAACAAAATTGTAGATACCCCAGTATTCCACGCCCTAAACGATGTTCATTTGCTATTCGGAGTATCGACCCTCTGAGTGGCGTAGCTAACGCGTTAAATGAACCGCCTGGGTAGTACGGCCGCAAGGCTAAAACT
>CAYJWA010000020.1:0-16437 GCA_964373775.1 uncultured Candidatus Saccharibacteria bacterium
CAAATTTTCTTTTGAAAAGCCAGGGTAGTAAACTTTATCAAAGTGCTTTTTTTCTCTTTCCAGACCTTCTAACGCGTAAGTTTCCGACTCTGTGAATTCTCCTGTGTCCCTGGGGTGACGATATTTGCGCACTAAATCATAAAACTCCTTGGAAACAGTTTGTCCATTCTCCAGCTAGTGAGTAGCTTCTTGTGCTACAGGAAAATTGAAATTTGGCTCTTTATCCATATGCGACAGTACCAAATGTAACATAGAGCAAGACTATATAAGCAGTTCATCGAAATATAGGAACGGCTCATTTGGAAAATGGGTCAGCCGCCATTGTCAGCCCGACTGAATTTTTTGTTGAATGTGGGGACAATTCGGTGAGGAGTGCACAGAGGGCGGTCGTATGCGGACACTTGCTTTTTTATAATCACTTATGCTACAGTATCGGTACTAAACGTGAAAGGCATCCTATATGGGTGCCTTTCGTTTTATCTACTATTTTCACCCATTTTTAAGATTTCTCGCAAGTATTCGAAATCTCTGAAGTTACTGCCCGCAAATTGCTTGATTTCTTTTGCCGTTCTCGGACCTCTGCCGAGCACAATCATTTCTTTTCCTATTTCCTTGAGATACTTGAGTACTGGCAAGAAGTCGCCGTCGCCTGAAAGCACAATAGCTCGGTCAAAGTTTTCTTTTTCTTTCATTAAGTGAAACGCCATATCAACATCGCAGTTAGCTTTGCGTTTTGTCGTGCCGTCCTCTTGGTCGTAGAGCTTTACCGGTTTTAGGAAAAGTCGGTAGCCAAATTGTAAGAGCTTCAAATAAAAACGAACCCGTTGCAGGTGTCGCCCCAAAAGTAATATCTCCGCCTCGTTCAATTCTTTTTCTTTCTTTTCAATCAACCCGAGCAGATAGCTCTCTAGTTGTGCAATGGGAACCGTATCATCTTTTTGGTAATCGTACTTAAAATTGTGTATCTCAACACCGCCGAAATAGAATGTCCGCTTTGCATCATATTTTTCTTGCAAGTAAGCGAGGAGCTTCTTGTAGTCAATTTTCCAGCCAAGACTTTTCTCCCCGCCATAAAAAAGGTTGGAAGCATCTATAAAAACAAAAGTTTTCATAGGGGGCATTATATCATTTACGCGGTCTAAGCGTAGCAAAGCGAGTCCCTGATATTTATAGTTAGGCGCTTTGTCAGCCCGACTGAATTTTTTGTTGAACGCGCGGGCGATTCGGTGAGGGGTGTGAACATGGGCGGCCTCATACCACTACCATAACTATTCCTCTCCACACTGGCATACAATCATAGCATTTACCTACGGCCGTATGTAAATGCTATGATTCAGAAAATAGGAAAGTGGGGTCAGCCGCCATTGTTGGCCCAACTGAATTTTTTGTTGAACGCGCGGGGGATTCGGTGAAGCAAGCCGCAAGAAATTTATGTTAGAATGTCCTTGTGGACTTGCAAGAATTCAAGACGCAATATTTTCTTTTTGAACCGAAAGATTTTGGGCGAATTTTTGCTTTTGTTGATTTTGGGAATGTTCGTCCCTGGGCGAAAGATATGTGGACTGAAGAGAATAAGTTCAGATTTTGTGTCGAGATTGATATTAAAAAGATTTACGAGATTTGTTCATGGGTAAATGCAAAAAAGAGCTTTTTCTACTACGGCTATTTTCCCCAGGATGAAACAGGAGAGAATAGAAGCGAGAAAACCAAAAAACACAACAACTCAATCTTTCGGATTGATAAGGCTCGGAAGTGTGGGTTTGAGGTGAAAACGAAGGAGATAAAAATGATTCCGCATTATGACGAAGATGGAAAATTTCGCGGCAAATTTCCAAAATGTAATTTTGATGTGGAAATGACGATGGATATGATAATGAACCTCGACGAGTATGATACGGTTATGCTTTTTTCAGGAGACAGTGATTTCGGCGGATTACTTAAACATTTAAAATCATGCGGTAAAAAGATCGTAGTTGTTTGTACGAGAAACAGGATGAGTAGCGAACTTGAAGAAGTGGCGAATAAATTTGTACCCGCAGAAACCCTAAAGGATTTTTTGAGGTACGAGCGTATAAACAACACTCCGCCCTTGCGGGCGGAGGTATAAATACGATCCCAACTTTCCTTATGGGCAAGGATAGCTTTCGCTACATCAGCATTATAGCAAGCCCCTTGTTAAAGTCAAAGAAAGAAAGTGTGGGTGTGGATAACCATGATTAAATAGCCCGCAATGAATAAAGAAGTCAGGTACCTCTGATTTAGAGCTAGCCCGACTGAATTTTTTGTTGAATGTGGGGACAATTCGGTGAAGAGTGCAAGAGCTGGTGGGGTTATTCACCAAATAGACCTTTCACAAAAAAACGCTACAGGCACGCTTTGCCGTTTATTTTCTATTCATTTCCCAACCAGAAAACGGAGATTCCGCATATCAATATAGCGTGCGGTCGCAAATTATATTGATATGCCTCGTCTGCTCACCTGGCTCCACCGGTGTGCTACAATATCGGCATGCCGGATATTTCTATGACCGCGCCTGCGCGCCGAAGGAGCAACCCGCTCATCTTCGTCTATCTCCTCTCATTCTTCTTCACCCTGCATATTGCGGTGCCGGTCTATATCAACTCCTCTTTTCTCGGAATACTGACGAGTCCGGAGCGCGTGGGTATTATCTATTCTGTCGCGTCATTACTCAGCATCATCGCGCTCTTTGTTATCCCGCGCGTCCTAAAATCCGTTGGCGACTTTCGCGCCACGCTTCTTTTCCTTACCGCAGAGACCGCGATTTTCTTCGGTCTTGCCACGCTCAAAGACCCCGTGCTCCTTATGGCGCTCTTCATCGCAAGTTATGTGCTCATTTATCTGATTTCTTTTGACCTTGACCTCATTGTGGAGAGTTTCTCGCGCAATGCAAGCACGGGAAGCGTGCGCGGCCTCTACCTCACCTCCGCAAACATCGCATGGGTTCTGGCGCCAACCCTTGCCGCGGGCATTCTCACCGACGGCGATTATTGGCGTGTGTATATGGCAGCCGCGTTTCTCCTGATTCCCGCGCTCGTGATCTTCGCGCGCAAACTGGAACACTTCAGAGACCCGCGCTACCGGAGCGCGCCCTTCTGGAAAACCGCGAAGATGGTCTGGCGAAGACGCGACTTGCACAATATTTTTGCCGCAAGCTTTATCCTGCAATTTTTCTTCACCTGGATGGTGATTTACACGCCGATTTACCTCCACGAATATCTCGGATTTCTCTGGGAAGACATCGGGATTATGTTCTCCATCATGCTCGTACCGTTTCTTCTTTTGGAAGCGCCCTTGGGGCGGCTCGCGGACAAACTGCTGGGAGAGAAAGAGATTATGTCGGTCGGATTCGTGATTATCGCCGCGGCAACCGCGCTCATGTCCTTTGTTACCGACAATTCCTTCCTCACCTGGGCGATACTCCTCTTTCTAACGCGCGTCGGCGCCGCGTGCGTGGAGATTATGAGCGAGACCTACTTCTTCAAAAAAATAGACGGGCAGGACGCGGACATCGTGAGCTTGCAGCGCTCCGTGCGCCCGCTTGCCGGAATGCTCGGTCCTCTTGTCGCGACTGCGCTTCTGCCGTTTATTGCATTCAAATCGCTCTTCCTCATTCTCGCGGTCATTGTGCTTTCGGGACTGCGCTTCAGTTTGGCGATTAAAGACACGAAATAAATATTAGGACCTACGCGTTTGGGATTTTATTCCCCCTTTCTTAAAGGGGGTGCTTGAAAAGCGGGGGATTTCGCCTTTATACCAGAGCCCAAAATCCCTCCCCCTGACGGGTACTCCCTTTATTAAGGGAGAATTCAGACCAAACGCGTAAGTCCTAAATATACCAATATACGAATGGTACTAATGATGCGAATGGCTACGAATAAAAACAGAAAGGCGGGGCAGGTTATTCGTGATTCAGTTATAGGTTATTCAGTATCTTCCGGTTCGTTCTCCTCCTCGCGAACGGCTTTGTGCATACCGTCTTCGCAGTCGCAGGGAGTTAACGGCTCTCCCTCTTTCTTGCATTCCTCGGCTTGGCAAACGCCAGGATTGCTCGACTGCCCTTCACAACCGCCGGTACAAATGTAGTGCTTCATATCTTCAGCAAAATCAAAATTACAAGCACCAAATTACAAACAATATACAATACCAAAACACATTTCTTAATCCGTTTTGAATTTGGAGATTGAAATTTGTTTGTGATCTGTAATTTGTGTATTGGAATTTGATTGTTAATGCTAAACATACTACCAGAACAAAACTAACTCACAAAACTCCTTGTTGCTTAAGAAACACCTCCACTGCATCTCTATCCGTATCCGCCAGTATTTCACCATTGAGGTCAAGTGTCGGCGCTTTGGTTTGCCCGCTTTTTTTCACCATCTCGTCGAACCAGTTCTTATTGCCGCGCACTTCACGCTCTTCGTAGACCACCTTCTTCTCACTAAGAAAATCAACGACGGCTCGACACCACGGACATCCCAGTTTTGTATAGACAATCAATTTCATATGAGTTATAACTGCTTCTGCCGTTGCGCTTACCGTTGCTTGTAGGATAATTATATCAAACTTTCTTCCCCCTCATTGTTGATTTTGGGGAAAGCTCTTTCTCCATCAAGAATGGAGAAGAAGGGAGGCGTCGGGAACTAGTCGGGGCCACGAAAGTGCGCCCCGACTTTCTTGCTTTGATTTCGGGGTACCCGCCTGCCTACCGCAGGCAGGGTAATGCTCCGGGGCCTCCCCAGTAGTAGAAGCACGAAGACTCGCTTCACTACGGGGCAGGCATGCGCCAACCTTTTTCGGGGTGCCGAGAATCGGACTCGGACCTCATGCCCTCTTCACCCGCTCCAATTTTCGGGGTACTGGGAATTGAACCCAGGCCTTACCCACCCCATGGGTAAATACTGCCGTTATACTATACCCCGTTTCGCGCTTGTGACTATACACCATGCACCCTTGACTACTCAAACTACTTCAAGCATGATAGAGATTGATTTTGGCTGAATATACAAAGCCGTTCTTGCGTGTGTTTTATGTGAGAACAGTTCTTTGTACTGAATTCCCCGTTCAACATTCAGCCAGCCGCGCCACCCATTGTGGCGCGTGTTTTTTATTCAAACTTTACCGGCACCCGAAGCGCGTCTTCATTTTCGGGAAGTCCCGAAGGATTGTCTTTGTCCAGAAGAAGCGTACCGGTCGTTGTGGTCGGCATCGTGAATGAAAGCGTCGCTTCAAACGGTACAAATTCTTTTGTCATCCAGTCTAACTTTGCCTGTGCGACACTTTGCGTAAGCATCTCCCCGTTCCCGTCAAAAAGCCGCACCGGAAAGCTCGCTTCAAAGAACCAATTTCCTCGCGCCATCCCTTTAACGGTAAGCGGACTGGAGATAACAGTATTCGGTCTTGGTTCTGAAATGCGAATCAAATTATCTTTCTCCAATTCATTTCCGATATCCTCCTTGAAGGTTTTTCCATCCGGCGTCCTGCACTGCCGTGGATAGCTTTCCATGATGGGATTCCCCGCGCTGGCACACTCGGTAAAATTCGTAACCTCCGGCGCACGGTTACCATACCAATACAGCCCTCCGGCAATAACAAGCAAAATAATGCCAAATAGAATCTGCTTTATCGCCTTTTGCCTTCGGTTCATGCTACAAATACTACAGCCCGCATAGGTCTGCGTCCAGTCGGCGTCTGTCTGCGCTAAGAAAATTTCTCTACCCGCACGCCAAGGAGCCGTATCTTTTTTCGCTGCGGGTTTTCGCGACGGTCCAAAAACGGGAAAAACATTTGTGTAACTTGCCCCCACACCAACTTTTCCAAAGTTGGTGTGGGAGCGTGCCGGCCAAGAACAACGGGCTCCTTAAATGTGTGTGAGCGAGACACTGTCTCAAAATCCGCGAACCGGACCGAGAGTACAATGGTGCGAAAACTTTTGAATCCCTCTTTCATAACATATCCCACGATATTTTTTGCCTGCCGCTCAAGATACGGGAGCAGAATCTTCATATCTAGAGAATCTTCGGGGAGTGTCTCCTGTTCGCCGATTGATTTTGCTGGTGGCGCTTCGGTCACGACAGGCGAATTGTCAATGCCGCGGAATTTCAAATACAAATCGCTCCCCCACTTTCCCAAAAGAGCACGCAGTTTTTCTTCGCTCAATGTCAGCGCGTTGGAGACCGTTTTTACGCCGAGCCGCCGGAAGCAAGCTTCCGTCTTCGGACCAACCCCGGGAATCTTCCGCACCGGAAGCGGCACAAGAAAGTCCAAAACCTTTTCCGGCGGCACAACGGTCAGTCCGTCCGGCTTCTGAAAGTCCGAAGCGATTTTTGCAATCAGCTTATTCGGGCCAATGCCGATAGAACAGGTGAGTTTTTCTTTTTTCAGAATGTCTTTCTTGATGCGCTCCGCGATTTTTTGCGCCTTCTCATAGCTCCCCGCGAATGTGAAATCAAAAAAGCATTCATCCACCGAGACCTGTTCAAGAGCGGGCGGCGACTTCTCAAACAATGAAATAGGCACTGGTTCAAGATGCTCCCCGATAATCGCCATAATGCGGCGCGATGTGTCCACATACATTCTGAAACTGGGCGTGATAAAGACCACCGCGGGCTTACCCTGCTTTCGCGCTGCTTCTGACAGTTCCCATGCTTTCCGAATAGGAGTCGCGGAGCGAATCCCGTACTCTCTGGCGGGATAGTTCGCCGTAGAAACTACCCCTCGTCCCTTCCCGCCTTGCGGGTCGCTCCCCACGGCAATCGGCTGACCTTGTAAATACGGTCTGTCGCGCTCCTCCACCGCCGCAAAGAACGCGTCCATATCGAGATGTCCAATAATGCGCATAGTAAACCCAGCACCTTGACCACAGGGCGCCTGCCTGCCGAAGCCTCTGGCCTGTGCGTGCTTGCCTGCGCGCCGCGCGCAGGCAAGCACGCACAGGCAGACACGCACGGGCAGGGAGCGCAGGGCGTTGAAGGCAAGGTGCTGGGTAAAAGTCTATCGCAGTAGGGATAGATTGGCTCGCCCAATGTATGTCGTCTTGAAATTGCACAGAAAACACAAACGAGCAAAAACTCAAACAAAGCACAAACCACCCAAAACCACAAACCAGTGAAGATGTTTGGGAACTGTGTTTTGTTTGGGTTTTTGTCTCCCTTCGGGAGATCCCCCGAAGGGTGGATGTACTGTCTGTGTGCTTTTCCCTTTGGGCTTATCCGAAAAACTAAAAATCCTTCGCCGAAGGCGAAAGATTTTCAGTGAGGTCAAGAATTCTATCAGTCTTGTTGCATACTGTATGGCATTCCCTCGCGGTACAGCCATCAAATTCTAGACCTCGGTTTAATTGTACTCTTTATTACCGCCTGTCAAAGTGAGTTATCCACAGGGGGGAACCCCCACACCTTGACCTCATGACATTAGGCTTCTGTTGAGGTTAGACCTCCACACGCTGTAAACCCGGTACCAACTGACCGGTTGGCGCTGGCCAAACCCGACCCTACCCTCGCACGCCCGCCTGCGTGCGGACGCGCACGGGCAGGGAGCGCAGGGCGTTTACGGTGCTGGGTAAACGAATGGGTAGAATCAATCATAAGCATGATAATTGTCACCGCTGCAAGTAATGCCGATAGGTGTTACTTGCAACAATCAGAAATAATTGAACGGCGGATAAATGGGAAGCCCTTCCTTCGCGATGTCCGCCTCTGAAAACCAGCCGGCCTCTGTTTGCCGCGTTCCTTCCATAAAGGAGAACGAGCCCTTTTGGTAAACCCAGCACCTTGACCACAGAGCGCTAAACTCTGTGGCAAGGCCCGACCCTACCCTCGCGCACCCGCCTGCGTGCGGACCTGTCTGCGTGAGTACCTGCTTGCGCGCCGCGCGTAGGCAAGCACGCACAGGCAGACACGCACGGGCAGGGAGCGCAGGGTGTTGAAGGCAAGGTGCTGGGTAAAGGGATTCATCCGCGAGTTTGCCTTCATACATTAAAATTATTTCGTGCCCCTGTTTTCCGTTGTAAGTGAAAAGGTTCTCAAGGACAGAAAGAAACTTTACATTCTTTACCCCGCACCCGAGCTCCTCCTGTATCTCGCGCCGAATTGCCTCCTCTCCTTTCTCGCCAAACTCAACATGCCCGCCGAGCGGACGCAGAAACGTTTGCTTTTTTACGGTGTCGTACCCACGGCTGAACAACAACTTTCCGCTGTTTCGGACAATGAGCATCGCTTTTACCACAATTGAGGACATATCGTTTGTAATTCAAATCTGCTCTTTTGCTCCACTTTACTTGGGTAAAGTGGAGCAAAAGAGCAAAATTATGTTAGTTCACACCCTCCTTAATATGCTTCGCAACCGCCTGCAATTCCTTTTCCGGAGAGGCCTCGCGCGAGCCGGGACGGTACAAGAATGTGCGCGGCTCGTATTCTGTTATACCGGCATCTCCTTTCTTTCGCGGGACAATATGAAGATGAAAATGCTGCACATTCTGCCCCGCAACCGCGCCCTCATTCCACGCAAAATGAAATCCTTCCGCGCCAAACGCCTTTTTCAAAGTGCTCACAATCCGTTTTCGCATCAAAAATAACGCTTTCACTTCTTCGGAGGTTAAATCATCAAAGGACGGAACACATCGTACGGGCGCAATCAATGTATGTCCGGGCGTAATCGGGATGTTGGTCGGAAACGCAAAGACGAACTCGTCTTTATAGATAATGCGACTCTGAATCTCTAGTTTCGCGCAAAATGCGCATTTCTTTTTCACCACACCACTATACCAAAGACACCCCGAAAAACCAGAGAAAACAATTCTTCCGAAACTCTCCGGTCGCAGAGTTTTGGAATACTCTACACAAGTTGACTATCTGACAACCGCTCAAAAGTTGCTATAATCCGATTATGCCTCGGCTTCAAATAAAACGGGTTCTCGGGAGCATTGTGTTTCTTGGTATCCTCGCCGTCATGGGATTCGCGGGGAAGAACTGGATTGAAGACCTCTTTGCGGCGAAGGAGCGCGCCTTTGACGAAAAGATTATTATCTTGCAACAACAAATCGCGGCGCTCGGCGAACAAGTGCAGAGATTAACCGGCGAGAGCTCGCAGGTCGCGCTCTCGGTAAAGGAGTTGCAAAACCGGAAAGAACTGCGCGAGAAATCGCAGGACGAGCTTCTTACGGAAGCGGTCGCGAAAATCGCGCCATCGGTTGTGTCCATTGTCATCAGCAAGGATGTGCCGAAACTAGAAGTGACATACGAAAATCCGTTCGGGAGCGACCCATTTTTCAAGGACTTCAACTTCCGCGTGCCCGTGTACAAGCAAAAGGGAACCGAGCGACAGAAAGTCGGCGCAGGAACCGGTTTTCTCATCCGTCAAGACGGGTATATCCTAACCAACCGGCATGTGGTTTCGGACTCCTCTGCAACCTACACCGCGTTGCTTTCTGACGGCGCGCAAAAAGAGGGAAAAGTTATCTTCCGAGACCCCGTGAATGACTTAGCGATTCTCAAGATTGACCTGCCTGCGCAGGCAGGCGGCGGTTCCTTCAAAGTAGCGCCGCTCGGCGATTCCAATTCGCTCAAGCTCGGACAAACCGTCATTGCCATAGGAAACGCCTTAGGCACATACAACAACTCGGTCTCGGTCGGCATTATCTCGGGGCTCAATCGCACTCTCCAAGCAAATGACGGAACTCGTGTCGTGAAGCTGGAAAATGTCCTCCAAACGGACGCGGCCATTAACCCCGGAAACTCCGGCGGACCGCTCATTACGCTCCAAGGAGAAGTGATTGGCGTCAATGTTGCAACCGTCATCGGCTCCTCAAACATCAGTTTCTCCATCCCGATAAATGCGGCGAGGGAAATTGTAGAAAGTCGCCGGTAGGCATTGCCGCGACCATTCGCGGAGCGCCTCCTCTCTACGCAGTGATTACCGCAAGCGTGACAGCAGCGGCAATTGCGGCAACGAGCCCGACTTTCTGATGCAACTGCAAATGCTCGCGACCAATCGCGAGTCCGAGAATAACCGCGATGATGATGTAGCTCTCCGAGAGCGCGGTCGCGATAGCAATGGGGATGAGCGTCATTGAAAAAGCATACGCCACCCATGCGGCATTATCGGTCACCACCAGGGGAAGAAGCGTTGCGCGGTAGGCGAGCAAATCTCTGAATGTCTTACGGAGACGGCCACGGAAAAGAAGATAGGCGCCGGAGAGGAGTGTAATAACAACATTGAATACGAAATTGACCATGAGCGCGTCGGTCTGCCGCGCGCCCCAGCCGACGAAGAAGTTCGCGATGCCCATGAAGAGCGCCCCGAGCAATGCGAGCCACACGCCTCGCTCAAGAAAATGGCCGGGCGAGAACACTTTGCCGCGAAATGAGACGAGCATGAGCCCCGCCATAAGAAAAGCGACGAGCGCAACCTCTTGAAACGAAATCTTCTCGCCGAGAATCGCGAAAGCGAAGATGGACGCAGCAACAATTTCAAGAGACCAAATCGGCTCCACCACCGAGATTTTCCCGCGCCGGAGGGACTCAAACTGAAAAAGCGCCGCCGTAAAGAGAATGAGCGCGCCGCCAATGAGTACGGCGAGGTTTTTCTCTCCTCCTTCTGCGAACAACGCCCGCAGATCGTCATACACGAACGGAAGAAGAACCAACGCGCCGAAAAGCGTAATGAGAAAAAGCGTTTCAAAATTCCCTATCTTGCGTGCCGATTTCTGTATCAGAAAATCCCCGATGCCCCAGCAGAGCATGGCGACGAATGCGAATCCGATTCCGACAGAGGTGGTCATAGTTAAAAACAAAATTTATTATCCCCAACCCTCCTTGCTTTTTCCGTATTTTTGTGCATATACTATCTGTGTGTCTGCGGGGCGTCAGTCCCTATCGGCATCAAAGCTGATGGCAGACACATCAAAGTATCCCGCTATCTGCGGGATTTTTTGATGCCTCGTTTCCGCTTTGCTTTTCGTGTAATCTGCACGATATCGCCCATCACGCTAAAAAAATGTTTGCCTCCTTTTTCCGACAGTTGCCGTACAACTACTTTTATCTTGCATCCGTCAATGTGGTCCACAAAAGTCCAAAAATCAGCGATTGATTGCACTGTAATTTTATCGCCGTGGCGATTCACCAGCGTTTTTGTCTCTCGGCGTTCAAACAGGATAACTGCCTTGGGATTTTTGATAATCTGCGCCACATACGGCACCAGCGCAAACCGCCGTTTTTGTTCGTTCCGCGTTCTCGGCACGCGACCCTTTCGAAGCAGGTGATTGAACCCTTCGCTCGTAAAAGCAACCGCCTCGCCGCTAAAAGCCGGACAGGAAATCCAGCCAAGTCTTGAATAGGTTCTTTTCGCTTTCTGTTTCGCTTTTTCGTATCCAAGATTCCATGCTTTCATATCAGAAAGCTAACACACATCAGAGAGAGACTGGATGTTTCTACCCTTGCCCGATTCATAATCCCGCAAACCCTCTTTGACAAGCTTATCAAGGTCTCTCGCCGCCTTGCCGGTGAGATAGTACTCGGGCACGGCGCGCTCCGAGAGTCGCCGATACTCTTCAATCGGAAGCACGACTACCCCGCCACTTTTCTGTATCTGCTTTTTGGAAAGGCTGATGGTGGACATGTCTACATCATAGCATTTTTACTTTCCAGCGACAAACCCGCTATACATTAAAATCCCCGATGTCCCGAGAGAACACTTGCGACAAATGCGAATCCGATGCCCACGGCGGTGGGCATAAAAATATAGAGCGAGTCATCTTTATTCTGATGTTCTCAAGAATATCAGAATAACGATTATTCGAGAGAAATAATCTGTAAACCGTGTCTTTCAATTTCCGCTTTCGGCCAGAACAGATTGTTACTGTTGAATTTCCAAACATAACCGACTTTCTTCTCTATTTCCCGACCGGTATACTCTTTCGTCTGTGGGTCCCATTCCTGCAAAATAAGGGTATCACCTTCGGCTACGGAAAAATCGCCGAGCCGAAGCTCAAATCTCTTTTTCCCGGACTGAACCTCCTTAAAAAACTCCGGCCAGATCTTCTTTTTTATGTATGTCATTTCGTTGCTCTGGATTTCCCCGCCCGAAACGACTGTTTCAGTCGGGCGGGCGCCTACGCGGGAATGATAGCCCGATTATTTTTTCTTTGAGCGCTCCACTGCCGCTTTGAGAAATGCCGTAAAGAGCGGATGCGGGGCGAGCGGGCGGGCTTTGAGTTCAGGATGGAACTGCGTGCCGAGAAAGAAGGGGTGTTCGTTCTTCGGCAATTCCGCAATCTCCATAAGCACGCCGTCGGGAGAGGTGCCGGAGAAAACCAGACCGGCTTTTTCAAGTTGCGCGATGTATTCGGGATTAACTTCGTAGCGATGGCGATGCCGTTCGCTGATTTCCTCCGCACCATACGCTTCCGCCGCAATTGTTCCTTTTTTCAAGTGTGCTGGATACGCGCCGAGGCGCATGGTTGCGCCGTACTTCCCTTCCGCCATATGCTTCTTCTGCTCTGGCATTATATCAATCACCGGATACGGGGTTTTCGGATTGATTTCTGTGGTATTGGCGTCCGCAAGATTCGCAACATGTCGCGCATACTCCACCACGGCAAGCTGCATGCCGTAACAGAGTCCGAGATACGGGATTTTATTTTCTCGCGCGAATTGAATCGCCTGAATCTTCCCCTCAATGCCGCTTTCGCCAAATCCGCCGGGGACCACAATACCATCGTACTGCGAGAGCAGAGAACATTCTTCTGTGCCCTTCGCAAAGTCCTTTGCGTTAATCCAGGAAAGCGCCGGCTTCTTCCCGAGCGCGTATGCGGAGTATTTAATCGCCTCAATCACGGAGAGGTATGCGTCAGAGAGGACAAAATCCCCGGTGTCAAAATACTTTCCCACAACTCCTATTTTCACTTCATCTGCCGCGGCCGCGACCTTCTGCACAAATCTTCTCCACCGTTCCAACCCGTCCCGACGGGCGCGGGTTTTCAGAGAAAGCGCCTGAATCAAAAGAGCTCCGAGCCGTTCCTTTTCAAAATTGAGCGGAACATCATAAATACTCGCGATATCCGGCGCGGAAATCACATACTCGGATTTGACATTGCACCAAATAGCAATCTTCTCTTTCCGTTTTTCGTCCAGCGCGACAGGACCGCGCGCAATGATGAAATCCGGCTGCACGCCGTAGCCGTTTAACTGATGCACCGCTGTTTGGGTCGGCTTGGTCTTCATCTCACCCAAATTGTTCGGGACAGGAAGATACGAAACCAAAATAAAAATCACATCCTCGGGATTCTTGAGATTGAGCACCCGCGCCGCCTCAATGAACATCATGTTTTGATAATCGCCGACCGTCCCGCCGATCTCAACCACGGTGATGTCGGAGCCGCTCGCATCAGCGGAACGACGGTAACGGCACCGTATCTCCTCGGTAATATGCGGAATCGCCTCAACGCACTTACCCTTGTACTCGAGAGCGCGCTCTTTTTGGAGTACGGATAAGTACACCATCCCACTTGTCATGTAATCGTCCGGAGAAAGGTCGCGGTTGAGGAACCGTTCATAGTTTCCCATATCCTGGTCGGTCTCCAGTCCGGAGTTTAAAACAAAGACCTCGCCGTGCTCGGTCGGGTTCATGGTTCCCGCGTCCACATTGAGGTAGGGGTCAACCTTCATGAGGTTCACGGAAAAACCCTTCGCTTGCAGAAGGGTGCCGATTGAGGAAGTGGCGATGCCCTTCCCCACGCCGGACATCACGCCGCCGATTACAAAAATATACTTATGATGTCGCTTCGCATTCATGATACCAACATACGAATGTTACAAACGATACAAAAGATACGAACCTCATACTAATCTACAAAAAAGCTTGTGCAGGGCTGTTTGTATCATTCGCATTGGTTTCGTATCGTTCGCATCATTAGTAATATTTGTATTTTTGTATTTTTACCTACACATTAAGGTATCGCCTTACCGCCAAAAAACTGGACACTGCCCCCAGAAGCGCTCCGCCGCCCATGATAATCAGGAAGAACTCTCCGAAATGCGCGAGATAGTAGCGGAACAGATTAAGCCCGCTGAAAAAATTCTCCGTCGCGTCCCCGAGATAATACGAAACGGGATAAAAAGCGGCGAGCGTGATGAGCCCCGCGGCAACGCCGTAGAGCACGCCGGTAATGACAAACGGTCCGCGAATGTATTTGTTGCTTGCGCCGACAAGCCGCATCACGGAGATTTCATCGCGCGAAACATAAATGGCGAGCCGCACCGTATTAAAAGCGATAATCACGGAGACAATCACCAAAATAAGAGTGATGCCGAACCCGAGCGTCTGCGCCGAGGAAATAATGCGGGAGAGCTTGTCAATGGCCGTCTTGTTATCGTAGTAATTCACCTCATCAATAATGCTCCGCACTCCGCTTCCGAGAGCAGTATCGCCCTTGAGAAACTGGGCAATGCCTTCATACTGAGACGGCTCTTTCGCACGGATATTGAGGACCGCGCCGAGGGGGTTGTCTTCCAATTCATTCAGCGCCTGTAAAGTCAGCTCATCGCGCGCATGCCGCGCGCGGAAATTTTGGAGCGCCTGCTCGCGCGAGATATATGAGACCTCGGCAACTTCCGGGAGCGCCCGCACGGTCGCTTGGAGCGCGAGAATCTCCGCTTCCGGAGCAGATGTCTGGAAGTACACATTGATATCCACGCGGCTCTTGAGCTCCGTCAGCGATGCGTCAAGTGTAGCGAGAAGAAAGATGACGCCGCCGATGACGGAGAGCGTGACGGTCAGCACCAAGACAGAGGCGAGCGAAACAAACCGATTGCGCCAGAAACCGAGGAAACCGGCGCGGAGAACGCGTTTTACATTCGTCCACAACATATCATCAGTAGTATAAATACAAAACCACAAATTCCAAACTCCAAACAAATCCGAAATTACAATACACGGCACCCAAACAAAGAAACCCATTCTGAAACTGCGTTTTCGGTCATTGGATATTGTTTGTCTCGCTTTGCGAGATCCCGCGAAGCGGGAGAATTTGGTGTTTGGTGCTCGTGATTTCCGGAAAGTATGTTCTGTTTTTACAAAACATACTTTCCGGTTGGATCGTCTCTGATAATCCGCCCTCTCTCCATCGTGAGCACCCGTTTCTCCAGAGAATCAATCACTCCCTTATTGTGCGTGGTGAGTATCACGGTCGTGCCGAGGTCGTTAATCTTCTTGAGAATCTGCACAATCTCATAGGTGTTAATGGGGTCAAGATTGCCGGTGGGCTCATCCGCAATAATCACATCCGGCTGATTCACAATGGCGCGGGCAATGGCCACGCGCTGTTTCTCGCCGCCCGAGAGTTCATGCGGGAAGTTCCCCATTTTGTTCCCCAAATCCACCAGTTCCAAGACATAGGGCACATCCGCAGCAATATCCTCATCAGTACGCCCCGCCACCTCCATCGCAAACGCGATATTCTCATACGCGGTCTTATGCGGAAGAAGCCGAAAGTCCTGAAAGATGGAGCCGAGCTTGCGGCGGTACTCGTGCAGACGATGCCGCCTGAGCGAATGAATATCAAATGCCTCAAAGTACACCTGTCCGCTCGTGGGCCTCTCCTCGGCAAGAATGAGCTTAAGAAGCGTGGTCTTCCCTGCGCCGGAGTGTCCGACGATAGAGAGAAACTCTTTCGGTCGCACAGAAAATGAGACGCTGTCCAGCGCCGTGGATTTATCGCCATACACTTTGGAGACCTTTTCAAATGTAATCATGGTCAGATTCATCCGCCAAAGGCGGATGAAGCGCGTTTTTACAATTCGTGTGCCCTATTCAGTAAGGGTTCCTAACTATATTCTAACCGAGCAACAAAGAAAAATCTAGAAAGAAGAGAACTTTACAGAGTCGGAACGGCAGGAACAGACCCCTTATCAAATGTGGTCTGAAGGTCAAATGTGTTGACCAAGATATTGACAAAACCCCAGAGCGATAACATTGAGAACACTGCCGCAATGCCCCACACAATGTAGAGCCGCGCCTCGGCGCGCTTTTCTTCCTCCGCAGCTTTCGTCACATAGAGAAAAATCCCCCACAAAATCACAAAGACCGCGAGCCCGATGATGAACGGAATAATGAGATTGAGAATCCCCTCGGCGCGCGTGAGGAGACCGCTGACAGTAAAATTATCCATTTGACTTTGAGTAGGCGGTTGAGTAGGCGGGGATTGTGTAGGGGGAGGCTGCGTACCAGCGGGAGGCGTTGTCCCCGTGGGGTTGGCTGCCCCGCCGGTACCTCCTCCCGTTCCTCCTCCAGTGCCTCCGCCGGTCACTCCTCCTGTCCCGCCACCGGTTCCTCCACCCGTTCCCCCGCCGGTACCTCCTCCCGTCCCGTCTCCCGTGATGATCACTGTCCTGCCGCCATCTCCAGTATCCACGCTACCTTGCG
>CAYJWA010000021.1:0-16221 GCA_964373775.1 uncultured Candidatus Saccharibacteria bacterium
GGGGCGAGGGGGCGTTTGCGCGGTTGAATGGAATGTTCGCGCTCGCGCTCTGGGACAGCAAAGAGCAGAAACTGACTCTTGCGCGCGACCCCGTCGGAATAAAACCGCTCTATTACCACGAGAGCGGTGGACGGCTGGTCTTTGCTTCGGAGATTAAGGCGATTCTTTTGCATACGGATATTCCGCGGCGCATTGACCCGCTCGCGCTTGACCTCTATCTGCGTCTCAATTACACACCCGGACCGCTCACGCTCTTTGCAGGTATAAAGAAACTGTTGCCGGGGGAGATGCTGACCTATCGTGCGGAGAAGGTTGAGATAAAAAAGTATTCAGAGAAAAAAGAGACGGCGCTTTCGCCTGCTTCTAGCGCCGAACTCGCGATTGAGTTACGCGAGCGCGTCCGCGCGAGCGTGCGCGCACAGCTCGTCTCTGACCGTCCCGTGGGCCTCTATCTCTCGGGCGGAATTGACTCAAGCGCGGTCCTGGAAGGAATGGCGCGCGCGAGCAAAAGCGTTGAGACATTCTCGGTCGGTTTTGCCCTGCGGGAGGGCGAGCAAGAAGAAAAGTTCAATGCCGACTTTATGCTTGCGCGTCGCACGGCGAAGCATTTCGGCGCAACACACCATGAAGTTATGCTCCACGCGGATGAGATACTGCCGCTCTTTGAGGAAGCGGTCTATCATCTTGACGAACCGATTGCAAACGCCACGATTATTCCGATGCTCAAACTCGCGCGTTTTGCGAAGAAGCGCGTTGCGGTGGTCTTGGGCGGCGATGGCGGCGACGAACTCTTCGGCGGATACGAGCGGTACCGGCTCTCTCTGCTCTCTTCATACTATCGTTCTCTTCCTTCTGTTTTGCGCCGCCTCGCCGCCTCTCTCTATCCGCGTCTTTGCAAACTGGATACGGCGGCGGGCATAGAGCGCTACGCGCAGTTCCATTTCTTGAAAGAAGACATATTGCGGCCGCTCATAGCGCCGCGCGCGTACCACGCGCGTACGGCACAGGACTTCTTCACCGAGCATTTTTTCCCCAGAGACGCAGATGGTCGCGGATGGAAGACGCAGATGGTCGCGGATACGAACGAGCCGTTCGAAACGCAGTTCATGGAAACGGACCGTAGGAGCTGGCTCGTGGACGAGTCGCTCTTGCGGAGCGATAAACTCTCTATGGCGGCGGGTCTGGAGGCGCGCGTGCCGCTTCTTGACCTGCCGCTCGTCGCGTTCGCCGAGACCATTCCGTTGCGCGACAAAGTATCGCTCTTAAACACCAAAATTATTCTCAAGGAGGCGTGTCGCGGGTTTATTCCCGATGAACTTTTGCACCAGCCAAAGCGCGGATGGTTTTCTCCCGGCGCGAAATGGCTCCGGTATCCGCACATCGCAAAAGCCGCGCGCGAAATTCTCTCGAAAGACTATGCTCCCGCTACCCGCGACCTCTTTGACTGGGACGAAGTCAGGAAACGCCTTGACGCGCATATCGCGGGCGAGTATCACGCGACCATCCTCCTCGCACTTCTCGGACTTCAGGTCTGGGCAAAGAAGTTTAAGGTTATTGCTTAACCCCACTCCCTGTTTAGCATTTGCCGACGGCCGTCGGTAAATGCTAAGACCTACTATTCACAGGTTCGGAACCATTACTACGGGAGTTTGACACGGTATCTATATCCGTGTTAAGATCCTTCTCGGTACTTTGAAGAAAAGACGAGCAGGTCTGCTACAGCGGAAAGCGGCTTTTCAAGGCCATTTTCCGCTGTGGCGACCTCATGTTCAGCCTACCCTCAACAATCAGCTATCGCAGGGGATAGCGTTCAATAGGAGTACCTATGAACAATGCAACCAGAGCTCAAGGCCTACAACACCTGCGGCTCATTGACGATCAGGGACTCGATCTGAAAGAGTCCGACACCCTCAATCTCTACCTTCCGGCGCTTGCTGCGGGTATCAAACGGCGGAAAATACCTCCACTTGCGGAATTTCGCAAGTTTGTCGGTCTCGGCGTTCTGGAACGACTCCCGCTTGAGATTTCCATACCGGCACTAACGGAGCCGTTTGACCCGAAAGACAAGTTCAATGTGGATATTTCCGACAACGCGGCAATCAAGATTTCGTATCACGGGGGGAACTTCCAGTCCTGGATGTTAACCAAGATCGTTGATGTGCGGGCAGGGTACGGGCTGGAGGCGTACACGCTGACAGCGGACACGAGTGATAAGAATATCCTGCAAGAAGCGGAACGGGAGGATGTGGATACTGATCCTGCGGTCATTCACTTCCTCGTGTCGCAACAGCCGAGAGGCGAGAAAGGCCCCTCCTTGCTGAACGATGGCAAGGCGAACATCTTCTATGTTCCGAGAAAGGTAGAGGAACAGGGCAAGATTCGTGCGGTTCGCCGCGCAGTGTGCGTGTACTGGGGTTGCAGAGGCTGGCGTTTCTACGCCTTTCCGCTTCCGTCCGCGAACAGGTGGCGCGCAGGCTACCGCGTTTTCTTCCGCAAACGCGTGGGCACTGTGTCGGCTTGACACTTTGTCCTGCTGGACTCAGGTTCTTGTTTTTGTCTTTTCGCGCAACCGCATTCACGATGCGGTTGCTTTTTTATAATCACTCGCGGTAGTAGGCGAATCTGAAAGAGATTGCGGTTTCTTTCTGAATGCGAACCGTATAACGGCAACGGTCGCAAGCTCTCTGAAAGAGTCTCCACTCGTTGGACGACATATACACACGCATCCGCTTTGCCGATATGTTAGCAGATGCAAGCACCCCCGGGGATGTCTCCTTTAGCATTTGCCGACGGCCGTCGGTAAATGCTAAACCAAGTGGATAGGATGTTGTAGGCACATGCTACAAAAAAGGATAGGGGAGAGTTATAGTTAGTCCCATTAGAAGTCGCGGACGCCCACTACTAAAAGTAGATATATGAACAACTCATGTTTACCAGTCACTAGTAAGAAGGTTGTGGAGACTTTGTCGTCCGCGTCCTACTTCTAACGGGATGACCACCGTCTACATTGAACAACAAAATGCTCCGGAACTTCCGCTCTCGCTCGTCTTCTGGCCCAATTTCAAATTTGAGATTTCGCCGAAGCGGCTCTTTCTGCGCGAGATTATGGCGCAGTATCAAAAGCCGTTTTTTGAGATTGTTTCGGACATTTCTGTCGCTGATTTTGTTGCCGTGCCGTATGAATATGTTGAAGCGCGGCAGCGCGCCCCCCAGTATCTGGAGCGCGTCTTTGCGCTTGCGAAGTCAGCGCATAAAAAAGTACTGCTCTTTGATTATTCCGATTATGTGGATACAGAGATAAGGATTCCAGACCACGCTGTTTTGTTCCGCGTTTCCGCGTATCGGCATCACAAAAGACAAAACGAAATCGTGATGCCGTATTTTGTGGAGGATATGGGCGCGCGTTACGGCCTCGCGCCGAAAGAAAAAGGCGATCGGTGCGTGGTGGGGTACTGTGGGCAGTCGCGATTCTCAGGCGGCGCGCGCGCCCTGCGCGCGCGCCTCAAATGGGTCTTCTTTTCTCTGTGGCTACGCCTCACCGGTGACCGCGAACCCTCGGTGCATCAACGCGGAATCTTTTGGCGCGGTCGAGTTCTTGCACTGCTTCGTCGCGGGGGTATCAACACTTCTTTTGTGGAACGCCCGTTTTACTCTCTGCATCGTTTTTCTGCGTCTCTTGACGCGCGCGTTCTGCGCCGCGCGTTCGTGGAGAATCTTCGTGTATGCGACCTCGCGCTTTGTGTACGCGGCGATGCCAATTCCTCACAACGGTTTTATGAAGCGCTCTCCGCTTCGCGCATCCCGCTTTTTCTTGATACTGACTGCGTGTTGCCTCTGGAAGAAATTATTCGGTATGATGAAGCAGTGCTTCGCGTGCCTTCGCGCGAGCTCATTACACTTCCCGTGCGCATTAGGGAGTGGTGGGGTGGACAGACATCAGAGTCGTTTCTGGCGCGCGAGCGCCGCGCGCGCGAGATCTATGAAAAATATCTGCGGTTGGACCGTTACTTTGAGATTGTCTTTGACCGCGAAAAAAGCCCATACCGGATTCTTCTTTGGCAATGAGCAGGGGAAATTGTCATGTTAGTAATCATCACGATGTAAAGAAATGGCGATGTCACCCAAAGAATTTCGTTCTCTTTTAGAGACCCGGCAGTCCATTCGCTTTTTTGACGAATCGCGCGCTATTCCCGCGGCGGTCATTGAAGAGATTATTGATGATGCGGAGCAAGCTCCGAACGACTGCAATCATCAGAGTTGGAAGTTTATCGTTATCACTGACCCGGCGCTCCGCGAGAAACTAGTCACTGCAGCCGGAAGCTGCGAACCCGCGCGGCGCGCGCCCGTGCTCATTGTGCCGATTATAGAGTCGGGGTGGAATCATAACAAGTTCTCAATCATTCAGACCCTCGCGGCAGCGACTCACACCCTTATCCTTTCCGCACAGACGCGCGGGATCGGGAGTGTTTGGATGGCAGGGATCGGGAATGTAGATGCAATACGGGACATTTTGCATATCCCGCCCGCGTATATTATTGATTGCTTTGTAGGTCTCGGGTATGCTGAAGAACACCGGCTGCCGTGGCCGAAACCGCCGCGGCAACCGGTGAAGAAAATCTACTCGCTCAATCGCTTTATGTTTGACGCGGATACTACTTATCCATTGAAGAAAGCACAGAGGTATGATTTTTGGAAGATACGCAATCAGCGGAACCCGTATGCTCTCTGGAATCCGAAGGACTGGACCATACAACAGATTGCCTTTTTTCGCGGCAACGCGGTGTGGGCCAGTTCCCCTTCGCCGACGCTTCACAAAAGCAGACGTTTATCTTTAGAATTCGGCACGGAGGTAGAACTTGCTGCGGCTCATCTTAAGACCGGAAAGACATTAGTGATGCTTCCTTATTCTGGAGCATATTCCGCCGCCTTGCTCAAAAGGACTTCTGATGCGGATATCACCCACTTTGAGCTGTCTCGGAATCACGAGTCAATGATTAAAAAAAGGATGACGGAGGAAGGAATCGGGAAGGAAATTCCGTTCGTTGCAGATGACGAACTCCGTATTCCGCTTCCAGACAATTCTTTTGACAATGTCCTTATCTTTCAGGGACTTGAGATATTGCCGGAGCCGGGACAGCTTCTCAAAGAAACAGAGCGCGTGCTTAAAATGAACGGCCGCCTGCTTATAACCTGCCGTAATAAATGGTCATGGTTCTTTCTTACCTTCCTCTGGGCAACGAAGAAGGAGACGGTATGGAATTTCGGCCCCTATTGGCCTCTCTCAGCCGGAAAGCTATCCGGCATGCTCCAGCATAAGTTCACCGGAGCTTTTTTTGGGATTTCTCCGTTACCAACAAAAATCGGGACACTTGTCAAAAAATGGCCGTTTAAGTATCTCTCCCGCCTTATTGTCTTCATCGGGGAGAAATCCAAGATATGACTGACTTAGCGCGCATCACAACCCTCATTTCAAACGGAGCGCAGTATCTGTACCAAAGTCGCATCTGTGACGAAGACCGCCTGCCGCACGGCCGGCGGGCATATGTGTGGCCGCTTCTGAATTGGCTCTATCAGCATGACGGAAGAAGAGAGTGGCAGAGGAAAGCGAAGGTTGTTGCCGATGAATTAGACCCAACGGTGCGGCGCAATCCTTCGGGAGAAATGGTCATCTTTCCCGGACTCCACCATCGCCGCAATTATTCCACTAATGCCATTGACTGCGGAACTTTTGCTGACTCGTTTTACGACTTCAGGGAGTTGTGCCCGGAGATACCGCATCCACTTGAGCCAAAAGCGAGAGAAGTGGCGACTCACTACATCTTTACAAAGATTACCGGTCACAAAGATGTCCACGACCAATATCTGTGGGCGGCAACTGGTCTCGCGCGCTTTCTTTGCGCGCATGAGAAGGACCCGCATGCGGGCGAGTACCGGAAAGCGCTTGAAGAGACGCTGGATTTTTGGATTCGCCATCACGAGAGAGACGGTTACTCTCCGTATATGAACAGCGACCGGTTTATGGGCGGTCTTACGCCATACTATTTCTCGCGCCGTATTGCATTTAGCTGGTACATTTTGGAGAAAGCGAGAATCTCGCGGCCCGACATTGAGGAAAAACTGCTGACCGCGGCGCGTTTTCTCGCAACGCTTTTGAGGCCTGACGGCACGAAAGAGATGGGTCTTGAAGCAAAGCGTTATTACTTCTGGGGTTCGTATGAGGCGGATAGCCACCCTTTTGATATCTATGTTTTTAGCAAAAGTTATGAAAAAACAAAAGACGAGTTTTGGATAGATGCTTCAGCGGTATCGCTTCGGCGTCTGATGGATGCTCAAATACCCAGCGGCGCGCTCCGAAGCCGCGCTTTTGAGCTTGGCGTCAGGGATTGGCAGTGCGATACGATGCGCACGGGACATCTCGCGTGGCTCGCGCGCGTGCCGGATGAGTATCTCGCCAAGATTTCCAATCACGAAGTGCGGACGCTTCGCACCCCGTACCCCTTTGATATGCCTCCTTGGAGTTCGCGGGTGCTCCTCATCGGGGATGCGAGAAACTGGGTCCACTTCGTCACGAGAAAAGGGCCGCTCGCAGGCCATGCCGGCGAGCGTTCTTCTGGATTGATTGTCTCTTCCAACGACTCTATCACTGATGTGCGGAGCCCGCGCCTTTTTCATTACCGCGCGCGCGGGAATCCGTTTCTTTTCCTGCGACACTGTTGGCCGGCGTTAACCGCAACTCTCCAGTATGCCGTATTTCATGTGTGGGATTGCTTGTATCACAAGAGGGCTTTCCCCTTGGCGCTCGCGTTTCTGCGGGACGGCTTTTTCGGCTATGTCTCTGTCGGTCTTTTCACCCGAAGCACGGAATTTGCGACGGAGATTTCCGGTTTAACCGTCGGAGTAAATTGCCTCGCTCATGACCTCATCCTGTGCGATGTCATCGGCAATCAAAAAGAAATCATCGGCAAGCGCAAGATACAGTGGGACGAAGAGGCAACGGTGAGCATTGAAGACACTTTAACAGCCGCTTACCGAGTTCGCCTCGCGCTCCCCGGCGGCGCGGTAAAGGTTTTTGGTCCGCGAGTGATTCGTCTGACACATTCGCTTCGCGCCTATGAAAGTTAAAAAGATTTTTTACATCGCCAATATCCGTTTTCCGACCGAGCGCGCGCACGGGATCCAGGTCGCGCATATGTGTTCCTCATTTACTTCGCAAATGCGCGGATTAACGCAGACACACACGCAGATTGACGCAGATGAAGATCTTGGCGTGACGCTTCTTGTTCCGGACCGAAAAACGATTGATACTGACCCGTTCGCGTATTACGGAATAGAGAGGAACTTCCGCATTGAAAAGATTTCGGTGCCGGATATTGTGCGGTTTGGGAGAATCGGTTTTCTCATTGAGTCGCTTTCTTTCGCGTATCAAGCGGCGAAATACATCAAAAAGATCTGCGTTCATCTGCGTCTTTATCCGCGTTCATCTGCGGTTTTGGTCTATACCCGGGAAGAATTGCCCTTGCTTTTCCTACCGCGCGAAAGCACATTCTATGAAGCGCATCAGCTCCGCCGCAGTTATTTTTTCAAGCAAATTATTCGGAGAGCAAAAGGAATCGTCGCAATAACACAAGGACTCAAGAACGCGTTAGTTAAGATGGGCATACCGGCAGAAAAGATATTGGTCGCGCATGACGGCTATGATGAGAAAGCGTTTGCGGTTCATGTGGACAAACAGGAAGCGCGGAAAAGGCTCGCACTTCCTGCCGATAAGAAAATCGCCCTGTATATCGGCGGCCTTGAAGCATGGAAAGGAGCGGAGACGCTCTGCAAGGCGGCAGCATTTTTAGCAAAAGACGATATTTTGGTAGCGATAATCGGTGGAACAGGCGAAGAAATAAAAGGGTTTCAGATGAAGTATGCCGCTGTTCGATTCTTGGGCGCGCATCCCTACCGCGAGTTGCCCGTCAATCAGCAAGCGGCTGATGTTCTTGTCATTCCCAATTCAGGACGCGAGCGGATTTCCCGGGAATTCACTTCGCCTTTAAAGCTTTTCGCACACATGGCTTCCGGAGCGCCGATTGTGGCGTCGCGGCTGCCCTCGCTCTGCGAGGTTCTCTCGGATGAGACCGCGGAGCTTGTTCTGCCCGATGACCCGCAGGCGCTTGCGGAGGGTATCCGCACGGCGCTTCGGGACCGCGCGGCGAGCGCGCAAAAAGCGAAAAAAGCCGCCGAAATTGTCGTGGAGTATTCGTGGGACAAACGGGCGCAACATGTGCTAGCGTATATAGTATGAAGCGGCGGAAAAGAGTTTTTATAAACGGCGCCGACGGCTTCACCGGGCGGAATCTGGTCAGGTTGCTTGCCGCAGACGCTTCTCTCCGCATATTTACTTCGGGCTCTGTTTCTGAAGTTAGACCGGATGAGATATACCATCTGCGCGGAAGCTATACGAATCAGTACGGTACTGATTATGCGTCAAATGTTCTTTCAACAAAGAACTTGCTTGACGCCATCCGCGCCGTCTCAATAAAGAGCCGCGTGCTTCTCATCGGGAGTTCTGCTGAATACGGATTTCCTCGGCATCCCGAAAAAGGGGTAAAAGAAAACGAACCATTACAGCCGGTTTCGGTCTACGGATTGATGAAACTTTTTCAGACCGAACTTATGGGGGTGTATGTCCGTTTGTACGGAATGGATATTGTGGCGGTGCGGCCATTTAACCTTTTGGGAAGAGGTATGTCTCCCATTCTTTTTGTGGGGAAGATGGAACAGGAAATCGCAAAGTATAAGCGCGGCGAGATAGAAAAGATTGTTACGGGTGATCTCTCGGTAGAACGCGATTACATTGATGTTAAGGAGGCAGTACAGTACTATCGGAGGGTTATGGAAAAGGGGAAGACAGGCGAGGTCTATAACGTGGGAAGCGGAAAGGCCATCTCGCTTGCTCTGGTACTGAAGCGTATGCTTGACAAGGAGGGCCTCTCCATGAATATCGTGCAAGAAAGCACCCACACGATTCCCGGGAAAATCGTGGTGCCGAAGATATTTGCCGATGTGTCAAAAATTAAGCAACTTGTCGGTGGTATTTCTCAATGATGGGGAAACAAAAAAGGGAATTACTGTTGTCCAGTAACTCCCGTGCGCCTGCGCATTTGCGTCAGGCAAAGTAATTCTCCACTGCCTTGCGGAGCGAAAGCAGTTTCTTCGCCCCGTAGGGGAAGGGAAATTTTGGTTGGACCTCAGACACTATGCATCCATCCCAGCCGCTCTGCTTTACGAGTGCGGCGAACTCTTTCAGCGGAGCAGTTCCCGTGTCCGGCCAAAGATTTCTCCTTTTTGAGAAATCGTTGAAGTGGATCTCTTTTATTTGAGAACCGAATATGCTCCAGAATCTTTCCCATTCATCGAGAACATCGTGTGTGGGAAAGTGGCTGTGTTCAATTCCTGATTCGCCGCGCACATACTCGATGAAGTGCATGGTATCAAAGACAATCGGCAGATTCTTTTCTCGCGCGATGCGGAGAAAATCCACGCATGACAACCGTGGCGACCTGTCGGTGAGTGAACGCTGACAAGCAACGGATTGAAACCACACCCCCTCTTGTCCCGCAAGTTCATTGATCCGTTCTGCATAAGCGACAAGTGGGCGCGCGTTGCTCGAAAACCAATCATCGAGCTGATACCCTTCGCGGGGAAGCAGTCCCAACAATGTCAGGGCATGATTGACTCGCTTCATCTCTTCTTGTGAACTGTTTGTTGTCCACGGAAGATGAAAGTGGAGAGTTAGGCGCAATTCTTCTGCGCATGACTGAAAATAGTCTACTTTCTCTTTGTCCCACTTTCCGAGGCAGATCTCAACGAAATCAAAACCGGCTTGTCTTGCTCTACGGAGTACTGCTTTGAGCGGCAGAGGAAAAAGCGAAATACTCGCTAGTCCGATTTTCATTTTCAAAGTCCTTTTCTGGTTGCGATATTCATACATTCCTAGGAATGTATGAATATCCGGTTACTTGAATTCTGGATATATGATTGCATATGTCTTTACATTTGTCAAGCAACGATCCCGTAACTCTCCACACCTCTTATTCTCCCTTTCATAAAGGGAGCACCCGACCAGCGTTACACCAGAGGATTCGGCGAGGCGAGAGAGGGGGAGGGATTTAAATTCTCTACCTCGTTGACTCGGTACCTCCTTTACAAAGAAATTTCAGAGTGTGAGGAGTTACGATTCGTGTATGATAGACATCATTAAAAAGTTGTTCTAGTATGTGATTATGAAGACACTGACCGTTATCGCGCCGGTCTATAACGAGGAAGAAGTCATACGCGACTTTTATCTTGCGCTCAAACGCACGCTTTGCGATATTTCCGGATACCGCACCGCGATACTCTTCGTGGTTGGCCGCGGGACCGACCGCACGCTTCCGATACTCAAAGATCTTGCCGCGAAAGACACAACATTAAAGATACTTTATCTTTCTGCCCGGTTCGGGCACCAGATGCAGCTGCTTGCCGGCATTGACCACGCCGATTCCGATGCGGTGATTATGATGGACTCTGACCTCCAGCATCCCCCTTCGGTCATCCCGAAACTTCTTGCCGAATTTGAAAAGGGAAACGATGTGGTCTATACCATCCGTGAAAAGACGCCGGACCAGAGCGTGCTCCGAAAGTGGTGTTCCGACATTTTTTATCGGTTTCTGAATAAGATTTCCGATGTTCCGATTAGCGGAAATGCAGCGGATTTCCGTCTTATCTCGCGCCGCGTGGCGAGGATTTTGCGTGAAGACATTCGCGAGCGGAATATGTTTCTCCGCGGCATCTTCCCGTGGCTCGGTTTCAATCAAGCCGCGGTGCGCTTCGCGGCCAATCCGCGCCGCGCCGGAAAAAGCAAGTACTCGCTCTCCCGCCTCATCACCTTCGGACTTTCCGGCGTTGTCTCGTTTAGTCGCAAACCCTTGCGGGTAGCCATTCTTATCGGTCTTGCCTTCGCGCTGTTCGGATTTCTCTACGCACTCTTTACTGTCATTCAATTTCTATTTCTTAAAACGCTTCCGACCGGCTATGCCACGCTCGTGGTGCTTCTCTCTGTCTTCGGCGGGTTTCAGCTTATCTTTCTTGGGGTTATCGGCGAATACATCGGAGCGATTTTTGACGAAGTGAAAAAGCGCCCGCACTATATTGTGGATGAGAAGATTAATTTTTAAATTATTCTAATTAACCTAATTAACCTAATGAAATCCCAATAACCAATTTCCCAATCAGAGTTTGGGTTTTGGGTGCTGCGGGTTTCTTAGAGTAATTAGAATAATTAGGATGATTAGAGTAATTTACATGTCCAGATTCGCGGTCGTAATAAAAAAACATTTTTCCTCTTGGTTTCTCGTTGCCGTACTTCTCTTTGTCTTTGCCTACTCAATTCCGACGCTCACGACCAAGCCGGCGTACTGGTACGACGAGGGGATTAATGTGGAACTCGCGCGTAATTTCGCTGACTTTGGTAAGCTCGACCTCGTTGTTGCGCCGAATACATTCTCAGGGAAAGGCGCAACGGTCGGTTCTACCGGTTACCCCATAACGGTGCCGCTCGCTGGATTTTTCAAGCTGTTCGGATTCGGCCTGGAACAGGCGCGTATGTACATGCTCCTTTGGATGAGCGTGCTCATCGCGGTATTCTTTTTTATCGCCCTAAAGCTCTGGGGAGCGCGCGTCGCGTATGGAGGAATCCTCCTTATCGCGACCTTTGCTCCCTTTTATGGCAACGGCCGGAGCGTGATGGGCGAGATTCCGGGGTTTCTTTTTTTTCTTCTCTCCTTCCTTTCTTTTGAACGGAGAAAGCCCTGCCTCGCGGGCATATTCCTCGGTCTCGCTGTCGTCTCAAAACCGTCGGTATTTGTTTTTCTGCTGCCCGCATTCGCGCTTTTGGTGTTCTGTGGCGCTCCCGGATGGAAGAAAAAGATTCTTGACCTCCTCCGACTTGGCGGAGGCGCACTCCTCGCGCTCGTTCCGTGGTTTTTCATCTATGTTGAGGAGTTTGCACGAGGAGGTATCGGAGCGAATATCCTCGCGCATTTTAAGAATCCGTATCAGGAAGCGGGGGTCAGCGTGTGGACGAATATGAGCAACAATATCGGAACATTTTTTCAATCCACCACTCTTCTGTATTTTACGGTTTTGTTTGTTCTTGTGAGCGTTGCGCTCTATCTTGACCGTGAGTTGTTTCGTACGCACCGGAGTATCTTTCTTCTCTCTGCGGTCTATATCCCGCTCGCGTTCTTTCAGTACCTCAAGAGCGCCGGATATCTGCGCTATCTCATCGCCGCTGAATTGCTTATATTCGTTCTGTTCCTTCTCGCGCTTCCGGCGGTCGTGCGATGGGCGCTTCGGAATTCTCCCTTTCCTAAAGGGAGTACTCCGGAGGAGGGAGGGATTTCCAAATCCTCCGCCCTATCGGGCACCTCCTTCCCGCGCTACGCCGGAGGCTTCGGCGAGGCGAGTACAAAAGGAGGAGTTTTTACCGTAACCGTCCTTGCCGCCATGGTACTTATGCAAACAATCCACCTGTTCTGGTTTGCGGATATCTACCCATCCGAGAAAACGCAAAAAACAATGGCCCACATTTCACGCGGATATCCTTTAGAGACCATCGGTGTGTTTGATGTACCGCAGATAGGCAGCCTGCTCTCCGCTCATAAAAAATACCAGTATCTCTCAACCTACGGGCTCTGGCAGTTTGGCATTAACCCGCTTCTTTTGCCTCAAGATATCCTGCCTCGTGTGCTTGTCATAAACTCCACTGATACTCTTACCGTTCTTGAACGCGAGGCGCTTTCGACCTACTTCGAGCCTGATGCTGTTTTTTCTGATGGATTTTTGGTGTATAGGGGAAAATAGCTAAACAAAGTTCAGAAAAAAATCAGCCGCACTCTTCTCGAGGACGGCCTTATTTTTCTGCGGGTCGTGAGTACCATGGTGGTGGATTGCAGAAGCGCGTTGTTTTCAGAGTGTGTCTTGGTTTTCTTTTTCTAGGTTCCTCCGCCCCTCCTTCGCTTGAAGCTACGGACGGGTACAGCGCGGCGGCAATTGGAAAAAACAAAACGCGAACGGTGAACGCAAGGAAAGACGACTAAAAGTTTTCTGGACATTTGAATAAGTTTCAAGTATCAATTATCAACTTTCAAGGGAAAGGGTAGACCGCAAGGAGGTTTTACTTTCTTAAAAAGAACTTCTATAATCACTCCCATGCCTTTTTCCGGCGGAAAGCTCAAGATCGTGGGGATGATCGCGGCGTACAATTGCGCGCAGTTACTTGCGCATTCGTACCGCCGAATCCCCAAAGAATATTTCAACACACAACATGAAATCAAACATCATTAACCAGGATATCCGAGCAATCATCAGGGCGCTCGGGAGCGACATCTACGCGCTTGAAGGGAAGACACTTCTTATCTCCGGCGGCTCTGGTTTTTTGGGAAGCCATTTTTTGGCCGTGCTCGCACGGCTCAACAAAAACGGATTCCAGAAACCCTGCAAGGTGATTACTCTAGACAACTATGTGACCGGGACGCGTCGGAATCCTCTGGGAGAGATTACTGACCAGAACTTTACTTTCCTGAAAGGGGATATCTGCGCTCCGCTTCGCCTGAAAGGGCCGGTGGACTATATTATTCATATGGCGGGCATCGCTTCACCTGTTTACTACATTAAATATCCGCTGGAGACCATTCACACCGCAACCATTGGAACTGAAAATCTGCTTAAGCTCGCGCGGGAGAAAAAAGCCAAGAAGTTCCTGTTCTTCAGCTCCAGTGAAATTTACGGAGACCCGGCGTCTGAATTCGTGCCCACTCCCGAGACCTATCGCGGTCATGTGTCTTCTACTGGTCCGCGCGCCTGCTATGACGAGAGCAAGCGCCTCGGCGAGACGCTCTGCATGGTTTATCACGCGCTCTACAAGATACCTATCGTCATCGTACGACCCTTTAATGTGTATGGTCCGGGAATGAAGCGGGAGGACCGGCGCGTCATTCCGCAATTTCTCTCGTGCGCTTTTGCCGGTAAGCCCTTGCCCATACACGGCAGCGGTCTTCAGACAAGGAGCTATTGCTATACGACCGATGCGCTCGTCGGTTTTTTCAAATCGCTTCTTAGTAAGCAGAGCGGGGAGGTGTACAATATCGGAAGCCATGAAGGCGAAACCAATCTCGTTGACTTGGCGGGGGTCCTACAGAAGCTCCTCAATCGGCCGCTTCAGGTCGCCAAAATTCCGTACCCGCCGGAATATCCGGCCGATGAACCGAGCCGGAGATGCCCCGACCTTACCAAAGCGCGCAAAGAACTGGATTATGTTCCGCGCGTTGACCTTACAACCGGCCTCACCCGCATGATTGTGTGGTACCAAGATACCTACCGCGTGCATAATTCGAATCTCTCAGAAAAAGGACAGAAAGGCACCCATAAGCAATCAATGTAAAACGAACATGTCATCGCCCATCATTATAAGTCGGACTCCTTTTCGTCTCTCCCTCGGAGGCGGTTCGACCGACCTGCCGTCGTATTATGAAAAATACGGCGGATTTGTTTTCGGTGTCGCCATCAATCTTTACATGGATGTTTTTGTGAAGGAACCCCGTTCAGATGATTTGATTCATGTACATTACAAGCATTTTGAATCTGTGCCGAACGCTTCCGAGGTAAGCCATGATATTGCGCGGCAGGCGTTTCTCATGTGCGGTATCAAAAAGAAAGTCGCCATCTCGTTTAAGGCCGATACTCCGGCGGGGACCGGACTCGGCTCTTCTGGCGCCTGCGCCGTTGCAGTGCTGAAAGGGCTTGCGGCATATCAGGGTAAGATAATGACAAACCGGGAGGCGGCTCAGCAGTCGTTCCTGCTTACGAAAGCACTCGGCCTGCCCGACGGAATGCAGGACCCGTATCTTTGCGCCGAGGGCGGTTTTTCGGCATTGCATATTGGAAAGAATGGTTCGGTGAGAGTGGTCAAACCGCGAATCGCGCGTGCTACGATGGAGCGATTCTTCGGCAACTGTCTCTTTTATTACACCGGCGTGGTGCGGGAGAGCAAACAGATTCTCGCGGAGCAGGACGCGGAAAAGGTGCTTCAGCTGAAGCATAGGACAAAAGAGATTGGAGAGGAGATATATCAGTCATTTCTCCACGGGAGCCTCGGGCAATTCGGGAAACTCATGGATGAGCACTGGCAGATCAAGAAAAAGATGTCAGCAAGGATGAGCAATCCGTTATTTGACGGCATATATGAAAAAGCCAAACAAGCTGGTGCGCTTGGCGGAAAGATTATGGGCGCGGGCGGAGGGGGTTACTTTATGTTTTACTGCCCGTCAGAAAAAGCGAAACGAGCAGTAGAGAAAGCGCTTGCTAAATTCAAGATGCGAGAGATGTACTTTGAGCTTGATACAAAAGGTGCGCGCACGAAGGTAGTAACGCCCTAACGTTTATTCACAACATTTAAACATAAAAAAACCGCCTCATCCTCTGAAGAATGGGCGGCGCGCGAAAAAGCGGTGGTTAATAATTTCCGGCAAGCAGACAGTTGATGCCTCGCTGTTCAAAAAAGAGCGTGCGCATAAATGCTTGTGAGCCGTGCATCTTTCTAATTCGTTCGCCAAAGCGAGCAGGGTCGAGGCGAAGAAGAATATCCTCGCTCACGAAGAACTGAATCTTCAAGTGAGCGAATGAGGGGTTAATCAGGTGTCGTTGCGCCATAAGCAGTGAGCGCGCATAATGCACGGCGACGGTTACGATTCCCACATCTTTCAATCCGCGCTCCGCTGCCAGCTCAAAGACATTTTGAATCTCGCGGTTGGTGTTTGAATTTCCTTCTGCGATTCGCCTGCAACGCCAGATGACAATTTCAGGACTCGCGGCATTGCTCACAAGTCGCTTAAGTTGTTCACTCATAACCTCGCTCTCGCTTGGCCCGTTGGTTGATACAAGATACGGCGATCGGGCTCCATACGCGCAAACTATCATCTCGAGTGTTTGTGTGTGCTGCCGGCAGAGTTCTCTTCCTGCAAGGAGATTCAATTCTCCTCCACCAATAAGGCAGTTTGGGTCAGCATCATCAGCCGGCAGTAACTTTACGATTGGGGCAAAATTCTCATCATACATCTCCAAGTCCCTTGTTGGAGTCCACGATCCGCTTTCTTTTTGTCGAATTCCTCGTCCAAGAATGGCTAACAGTTCAAT
>CAYJWA010000022.1:0-9969 GCA_964373775.1 uncultured Candidatus Saccharibacteria bacterium
GAGTTCCAATGCGCCGGACTGAAAAATCTGCTCCGGCAGAAACTCGGCAATATCCGGATTCGCTTTTTTCTTTTTGAACAAATCAAGAAAGCTCATAGAGATACCAATATATTTACCCTGTAGTGAGCCCCGCTCTACTACTGGGGCGAATGATACCAATCTGCGAATAGATACGAATAAAACTATATCACACCTTTTTCCAAGGTCGTTTGTCTATGCGCACAATTCGGCGCGGCTTCAGGAATTGCTCGCGGAAGTTTACGAGGAGACCAAGCCGCGCGCCCGTTTGCTGCAGGTAGTTTTGGAGTTGCCGGAAGTCCTCGCGAGACAACGAGGATTTTGCTTTTAGTTCCAGTATCACCTTGCTATCTACGAAAAAGTCAAGAATATTGCCGCTTGCGCCAACAGGGCACTCTCTCTTGTAGGGAATCTCTTTTTCTTTCAGCCGTTTCTCAATAGCATCTCCATACTGCTTCTCTCTCGCGAACCTGCCGAGTTCATTGTGTGTGTCAAAGCAAATTCCATTGAGTGTATAGGAAAGTTCCGGATGCAGCAGCTTTGGTTTGTTGTTCTGCTCGGTATTCGTATCTATTGGTATATTGGTACCCATTTGTATATTGGTATTATTGGTTAGTGACTGGGTGTTCCGTCTCTCCCGGATTAAAGAGCTTATACAGAAGTTCCACCACTTCTTCGGTGCCCAGTTGAGCCACCCGAACTCCGGTGCGCACTAGCCCTTGTTCCACCACGGAAATCCGCTGCGCGAGCTGGGTGTAATGCTCCTCAAAAGAGTGTGCCTGCGCTGCTGAGTCCCCCCCGCTGGATTTTTTGAGCCCAAGTCCGCCGGTGAGCGCGCCAAGCCCCTTGCTTCCTTTCTGCGTGAGCTGCATCAGCGCGGGCGTGTAGGGAACAATCACGAAGAACGTTTTGTTCATAATGTTTGTGTTCTCGGCGAATTTGCGGATGAAGCCGATGTACTCCCTCGTCTGGATTTTGAGAAGCTCGTTCTTCTGCCCGCGCTCTTTTTCCTGGAGGAGCGCGAGGTAGGGCAAGACATTGAAGCGGCGCGACTCGGCAACAATCTGGAGCGAGAAGTCCAGAGAATTAAGAAAGCTCTGGAACTGCGCGATAATCGCGGCTTGCTCGTCTTCGCTCTTCAGCGCAAAGTTGACCGATGAGGTCATCAGCACGGCGCGGAGCGACCCGTCGCGCATAATCACAATGCCGTCCCGGATTTCTCGCACCGGGACAAACTCTTGAGATGCCTTTGCAGCTATTGCCATACCAATATACAAATGATACCAATCTGCGAATAGATACGAATAAAACTATATCACACCTTTTTCCAAGGTCGTTTGTCTATGCGCACAAGTCGTTCTGCTCGGTATTCGTATTTATTGGTATATTGGTACCCATTTGTATATTGGTATTATCTCTTGATATGTTGATTGATATCGAGCGCCCAGGTGAGGTCTTTGAGGCGGCTCTCTGAGAGCGTCGGCACGCTCATTCCGCTTTCTTCGAGCTTCTGGCTTCTGGCTTCTGGCTTTTTTGGCACATGTTTCCAGAGATACAATCTCGTGGAGAACGCGTATCGGAGCGCGGCTTCCAGCGTGAAGATGAACGGTTTATTGTTAATCTTGACAAAGGCGAGCGAGACCGCGAGCGCGGCAAGAAAACCAATCGGCACTACCGCGATGTAAAACGGCAGGAACCGGTAGAGGATATAGACCATGCCCGCTCCGCCCACGAGATAGACGAACTGCTTCACGGTGAGCGGTCCGAAAATCTTGTCCTCTATGTTGATGAATTGGGGAACTTGGAAACGCATAGATAAACATACCAATATACGAATGATACCAATGCAACGAATAGATACGAATGGGATATATCAATCTGTTTTTTATCCCGTATTTGTATCTATTGGTATATTGGTACCCATTTGTATATTGGTATCATTTCAAGGGTTCGCGGTACGGGTCAATCGTGTATCGCTGTTCTGTGTGCGCCGCGCCTGTTGGTCCCGCAAGCTTCTCTTCCAGGAAATCGGAATCCCCCTCCCCTTTTTTCGGAGAAGCATAGTCAGATACCAATGGCGCTACGGGTGCGGTCGGGGGGGCGGGGATTCTCCCTTTGCTGTTAAAGGGAGTCCGTCCGAACGACTGGGTCGTTCCAGTCGGGCGGGCACCCGAAGGGGGAGGGATTTTTTTCTCATTCGCAGCCATTCGTTGGTTAGTATCATTCGTAGATTGGTATGTTGAACCTGGCGCTTTCCACCCTGTCGGCCCCACCCGAGTTTCAAGTTTTAAGTTGGAAGTTTTAAGTTTTGTCTCGCCCGTCCCGCTCGGACTCTCAATCCCTTTCAACACTTCCTCCCTCGTCAGTTCTTCCTTCTTTCCTTTTTCTGCCTGTTCCCTGTTCCATGTTTCATGTTCCATCTCTCCGCCCCACTTCACCTCCGCCGAGTACGGCGTGGAAGAAGCAGTTAGTCCGCCATCGGGCGGATAGCGGTTAGCGTTTAGTTCCGTATTAACTTTTTCTTTCTTTTGACTGTCTTGTTCTTGATTTTTCGATATTCGAGATTCGGTATTCGATACTCCCTGATGGAGAGTTCGGAGCGCTTCGCGTACTTTCCCCAGGATTTGCTCGCTCACTTCCCTTGCTATTTCAAGCGCGCGCGCCTCTGAAATGCGCAGGCGCGTTGCGAGATTCTTCACAAAGTCGCGCGGATGCGTGAGTCCGAGAAGCACTAAGCCCGTTTCGCTTGCAAGCGCAGCCATCTGGTCAATGTGGAGCAGGAACCTTTTCGCAATTTCCTGTATCGCGTTTGCCGTGTCCACAGTGGTAATGGCGCGTTTTAATCCCTCGGGTAAGTCCGCGAACGCTTCGCGCAACTGGGTTTCGCTGTAATTCGTTCCCGCGGCAATGCGCAGCAGCGCCCGCAGGTGTCGCTCGTCTAGCGGAGCGATTAGACCGCCAGCTGGCGGATAGCGGTTCGCGTTTAGTTCTGATAAAGACGGCGGAATCACGGAAGAAGAAGCGCTCGAGAGAGCGGGTGAATGTAAAGAAGCGAGTGAATGCTTCGTTCCTTGCGTACTAACCGCTAACCGCTCAACGCCAACAGATGGTTGTGGAACTCGGACTTCTCTGACCGGCATCCCCGCCTGCTTCAGAATCGGAAGCACAACATCAAAGATTTTCGTTTGAATCTCCTGCGCAATCGCCGGAATCTTCGCCCGGTTATCTTCCTCAATCCGCTCATCTTGCGAGATGAACGCGACCATGCCCGCGGACGAGTCCTCTCCGGCAAGCACGCGCCGCACGGTTTCGTAGAGCCAGTGAATCTCATTAATGAGCAGTTCGTATTTTTCGCCGATTTCGCCGAGCGCAAGGACTACATCAAAGTCGCCGCGCGATTTGAACGACTGCCGCACGCCGTCAGGGAGCGTGGCGGTGAACTCAAGCAGTTTGTTTTGCAGGTCTCTGGTGTCCATGATGTGTTAGGTGAGCGGTGGCGGCGGAAAGCCGTAGAGCTCTTCAAACTCGTCGGGGTCAAGTGCCAAGTCCTCCGGTTTGACATTTCGTACGGCCTTTACTTTTTTAACGCCTTTGCCCGGTACCTGTACCCATCGGTAGCCCTCGCCCGGGTCGTTGGTATCTTTCGCTACAGTGCTTATGACCTTCATACTGCCATCGGGCTGTTTTTTGTAAATCGGCAATTCAACCGGCTGACTGTACCACTCGCGCCCGCGCGTGTGATGCCGCCACCAGTCAAGGAAGTCCTGCATGGATTCGGTAAAGTACTCGTCGGTAATCTCTCCACGGCGGAAGGCGTCCTCAAACGGAAGCACAATCTCCAGCAGTTCAACTTTCTCACCCTCGTCCTTGCCGCGCATGGAGGTAGAGTTTGCCTTGCCGCGGTCAATGAGCATGGCGACTTGAGGGTTAAAGAGGAAGCGACCCGGCATCATACCGACCTCGTCTTGGTTTTTGCCGCCGATCATCTCCGCCAAACGCCACTTTCCGATTTGGTGCCGTTCCCATTTCTTTGGGTCCTCCCGCAGTTTATTCAGATACGCCTTGGGGTCTTGTCGGAACTCCTTCTCCAGGTCTTTCCGTTTCTTCTCTTTCTCCGCCGTTGGCATGTCTTCCAGTTCGTAGAAATCCTCGCCAAGTTCATTGTCGGATGCCATACGAATGTAGTAGCTTTTATTCTCGCGAATGGTTTCTTTTTCCTGGCTCGTAAAGTTCTTGCTCTCGCGAATGCGGTTGACCAGACCCTGGCGCACTGTTGCCATCCAGTGTTTGCTGTCGTAGAGTTCGGGAGCGAACTCGTTGATGTACTCGAATTCTTCTAGGTTAAGCATGTTGCGCAGGGTCCGCCGCCATTCTCCCTGGAAACCAGGCATACCAGGAATATTTGGGGCTGTTGGCGCCACTGGTTTTTCTATCGCGGGTTTTGGCGGAGCTGTCGGCTCCTGTGGAACAATCGGTAGGGTTGGCGGTGGCGGCGGTTTGCCGATCTGCGCTTCCATAAGCCGCGGGTCATACCCCTTTGCGAGATAATCTGTCTTCTTTCGCTCGTATGCTTGCTTTGCCTCCTCGTGTTTTCGCTCCGCTTCCGCGCGCTGTTGCACAACTGTCTCCCGCTCTGTCTTCTGTCTCTCGTACTCCTTTTGCGCCGTTACAAAGCTGGCATTATCCCCCTCCCATTTTTTGTTGCCTTTTTCATAGTCCTCCAGTTTTTGTCTGTGCTCTTCGCGGAGTTTCAGGTACTGCGGCTGGCGGTCGTACCATTCTTTCACATTGCTGTCCACATGTTTGCTTTCCTCGCGCATCTCCCGGTACCGAGCCTCATTGACCCGTTCCTTTTCCTCGTGCGAGAGGATGCCCTCGCTGTGCATAAGCGCCATATACTTATCAAGTCCGAGTACCCGCACATCCATGAGATTCTTGTCAAAGAAGTTTTCAGTTGGCATGGCGAGAAACCCTCCTGTGGACATACGGGAGAGCGCGTCTTCCATCTTGCCCTGCACCTTTTTGTACTCTGCGGTAAGTTTGTTAAGCTGCGTTTCCAGTGTTTTGAGTTCGCTATTCAGCGCGTCAGGCGAGGCAAGGTGCCCTTGGGCAAGTTTGTAGCGCTCTTCCTCCTCTGGGGTCGGAGGTTTTCCGGCTTTTCGGTCCTCCTGATATTTGTCAATAATAACCTGCGCATTGTCCCGCACATCTTTCAGGAGCTCCTCGCGCCGCTGTTTTTTCTGCATCTCCGGTGCGACTCCGTTCATCACTGCGCCGCCTTCCTGCGCCTGGCGCCGCAGTTCAATGTCATGCCGCTTTGTCTCCATCTCCTTACTCTCCAGATGCGCTTCTTCTATTGATTTACCGGCAATCTTTGCCTGTACGAGCTTCCCTGTGGTTCTTTCCCGCAGGAATTTTCCTACGGCGCTCTGCCCGCCGAGGAGACCCCCTGATTCTCTCCACCGTTCATCCAAACTGCGTACGCTCCACTTTTTCATCTTTGCAAGGGTTTCAGGCCGCGCCCTTTTTTTAACGAAGTCCAAGTTCGCCAATGCCTCTCCGCCGCGAAGACCTGTTCGCGCAAGCATTCCTGCGCCGCCTGCCATAACACCCGCCCCAAACTTTGACGCGCTCTTCGCCCATTTCATCCCGAGCTCCGCGCCCTTGCCGCCCAAGGACTGCGCCACAATGAGGCAGCCAATCATGAGCCCGATGAGGATGAGGAAGTTGAAGATGAGCGCGATGTGGCCTCCGCTGGTTGAGGTGAACGCTCCAGCAAAGGTGAGGTCAGCTAAGTTTGCCCCGAACGCGGGCGAGTTAATGGTCGCAACCACCACATACGCGAGCGCCATATAGAGGGGAGCGAAGAATGCCTGACTCAAGAGCGTGCTCCACCACTTGCTTGCAAGCCCTGACGCGCCGGGTAAAATCCAGGCAACGAAAGCCAACGGCGAAAGCACCATAAGCATGATTAGAGTTATGGCGCGTATGATAAAGAGAATTGCTGCGGCAAAAAACACGAACGCGGTAACAATGAGAAAGACACTGCCAAAGACCCCAACAAGAATAATGTTCCATTCGCTCACCTGTGTCTGTTGCCCGCGGGCTACACCCTCGTTAAGAACTGCCGTTGCCGCATTTGTCAGTCTGCCCTGCCCCAATGTTTTTGAATCATAGAGTGTCTGGAGCTTGAGTCCGTTCATAAATGCGCCGGAGATGCCAGCATCCGCGTTTTGGCTACTCGCCGGGTCTTTTATCAGATTGTAGAAATGGAGGGCCGCAATGTTGGTCCCGTCCACGATTGTCTTGGTGATAAAGAGCGAGAAGTTAATGAAGAGCGCGACCAAGACCATATGCGCGAGAAGCCCCCATGCTTTCTCGGCTTGAAGCCCGAGCGTGATGGAGATGCCGCTCCAGAGCGCAATAAAGATGAAGACAATGTTTGCAAGGTCGCGGATAATCCGCCATCCGATGTCAACAACAGGAATGTTCGCGAGGAGCCCGTTCATATTGAGCGTTGAGTTCACCGCGTAGTTGAAGATAGTTCCTGCAATCCAGACCAGCCACGACATAAGCGAGAGAACAATATTTACCATCTTGCTCAGTATCCACAACTGCGGGTCAACATTAACGCCAAACAATTTTGCGAGAGTGCTCGCTAGTGTGAGAGTCGGAAATGTTGCCGCGAATGGGCCCACGGCTTCAACTCGTTCCGGGAACATCGGCACAACCGCAACCGCAGCAACGCAAATGAGAAGCGCCGCGAGCGCGAGCCGTTTGAATGTTTTCGTTTGGAGCTTTTGTGCGAGCCGTTTCATTTTAGTGAACCCGACACGAATTGCTAATGGGGAGCGAATGACACGAATAGTTAAGGCAAAGAACCGAGTACTCATTCGGGTGTATTCGTGGATTTGGTGTCGCATTTCCTGGTTATTCAGTGATTCAGTTATGCGTTATCGGTTATTCGCGCCCAGCGCCTCACATCCAGAACCCACTACGGCGCAATGGTGAAGTCGTTCTTTGACTCAACTTTTGTGTCTTGCGTCTCGTTGAGCGTCTTTGGTTTCGTTGCGGTGATGACAATCCGGTATTTATTCCCCGCTACTACCGCGTTATTTAGAGTACCATTGAGTGTTAAGTCAACCGTGCTGTCCTTTGGCAGGGTGAAAGGTTTTTTAAACAGGATTTTTCCGCCACTGTTCACTGCACCCTCATTGCCCGGGTCAATATCTTTCAGTTGGTTGATGTTCATAATGGGAATAAAACACTGAGGGTCGTTGTTGAAACAGCTTGTCTTGGTAATGAACTCTATCCCTGCTGTTCCCTGCAGAATCGTAAAACTAGAGAAGATAGTGTTCCATATTCTTGGTTGCATAGTCGATACACCGCTATTGGGGTCACGAACCTCCATAAACAATTGCGCCTCTAGCCGCACGCCTTCCGCGGCTTTGTTTTCCGCTTTGAAACTGATGATTTGGCTAATATCCTCCCCCCTCCGCGGGTTGAGGCCTAATCTACTGCCTTTTTGTATAATGGTTCCCTGTGCCGGCTTGGCAGTGATGAGAAGCGGCAACTCCTGTGCCTGTGCCGGCGCGCCCGGGGTCTGGGTCGTGCGCGTTGCTTTGCCGTCAATGCGCACTTCCGGCAAGCTCAGATGTTCTCTCAAAGCACTCATCTGTATTCTTACATACGGGCCCTTTTCTCCCCGAGTCATTCTTACCGTTACCCGGTTGCCTCCGTCAGGGACTTGGTAATAAGTATTATTTTGCGCGCCGCTTGTTAGTTGGTTAAAGTAATTCAGTGCGGAGGCGGGCTTCTTCTCAAAAGGTTGTGCGGAAATAAAAATCCAGAGATTAGATGTCTGTCTTGGTTCATCTATCCGCCGACTGATTTCTATTTCGCGTATCTCTTCAATGGTGTACGGATTAGCGGCGACTTGTTGACCGCGGCTGTCTTGCTTGCTGAGATCAATTTGCCACCAGGGAAATGCTTCCTCCTGCGTAATCGAGGATGAATAAACTGAAGTATCGCTGCCGTCCACGGCGTTCGACGCAAGATAATAAATTTTGTTTTCAATATAGTCACTGATCTGCTCGGCGAATTTACCGGAGGAGATATTTCCATCCACGATTTCTGTCTGTGGCGGCGTTTCCCTTTGCGGTGAAATACCAGAGGACACGCCCCCGCTTATTATCTCGTTTGCCCCCTCTGCCTCCCCGCGTTTTAGTCCCCTTTTTATAATGTCGTCATTTGCCTCCCGCGAGCACGCAACGCCGATTGCGGTCATATATGCTTCCCAGGTTGGGCCGTTTGCGTTGTTGCCTTTTAACACTGCCGGGTTCCCCTTCGCGTCCTTCAGCGGTTCTTTGGGTTTGAGTATGGGTTCGCCGCTGTACGGAATGTCCACCTCTTTCGGCGGCGTTGAGTTATCCTTTTCCTTTTGATTATTCTTGTTGCTCCGCGCGATTTCATTGAGCCCGGTCGGGAAACCGGTTGCGTTGTCTCGCGCCTCAACAAGGAGGATATCGTTTACTCGGTTCGGTAAGGTAGTTTGCCCATTAGGATATATTGTGGAGATATCTCGTGGTAAGAGAGTAGTAAGCAGCGGCAGAAACTCTGGTACACGACCCGAGCCCGGGTCAACGCCGCCTGCCACATAGTTTCTGGTGCAGTCAATATCCGGGTGTGGTTTGGGAATATTGTTGTTCAACCGCGGGTCGTCAAGCGAAGTCGGAATCGTGTTGATGTAAATCACTCCTGATGAGTCCGGCTGGGAGAGTCCTGAAAGCCCGCCGGATGAGCCGCCGAACGCGCGCACGAGAAGCTGGCTCACGAGAGCGCCGAAAATCTCGTCAATCTCCTGCGCCACCTCAAGTTGGCGGAGCTCGCTCTGCAGCGCCCCGCTTGTCTGGTCCACAATGGCCGCGCCCGGGGTCTTGATGGGACCGTACTCTTCGCATTTGCCCTTGTCGGGTTTTCCTCTAGCTTCTGCCTCTGGAGTCCATTTTTCTTCATACTTCTTGCAGACCCGCCACGACTGGAATCCCTTGCCCCAGTCCAAAAGTTTCAGTTCCCGTTCCTGCGCATCCACAATCCCCGCGCTGATTTGCCCCTGCGCCGCAAGGTATGCGCCGTAAGCGTTGTTCTGAGGCACGCCCGCAATGTTAATCCAACTCTCCCAGCCGCCTGCGGAGAATGTGCCTTCCACAAATGAGTCGTAAAATCCTTGAATGTTGGTAATCACATCAGAGAGTTTGCAGCGCACCTCGTCTTTGCTCGTGGCAGAATACTGAAATCCAAGTCCGAGTTGCAGTTGGAACCGGAATGGCTGGCAGAGCACAGGCGCAATGTCCTCTATCATTTTTCCGAATGACTGGTCAGCGACTCCGGTAAAGAACCCTTTCGGGTCCGTAACAAATGCCGGTGAGCCCCGGAAACCACTGTTAATCCAGCCAACAATGCTCCGCGTCATGTTATGGAGTATGGTTTTGGCGATAATGCGGACGAGTGGTTTATAGATGCAGTTCTTGAGGTCAAGGGCCTCTTTGGTTTTTGCAGCAGAGACCTGCCGTTCTGCCAGAAACGCTAGTCCTATGTCAGATGTTGAGACGCTTAATACCTTGTTCGCGGCAGCCGGTGCCGCCGCCGCCTTCGCTTCCACTTCCCCGGCTGTCTTTGCCGGGATACAGAGCGCCATGCCCCCCGCGGCGGTGGCGGTTTTTGGAAACAACAAAAAACTGCCCGCAAATGAGATGAGTGCGAGAAGACCAGCGCAAAAAAATGTGTATTTCCTTGCGTACACGATGCCCCTATATTATAGAGCGTTTGGCGCTGTGCGCATAGGCGCGGTTGTGGGGACAACCCGTACGAGGCGCGAGGGAAGAAGGCGTTAGATGCTAGTGCCTAACAGGAGATACCCAGGTTCGTCTTTGTCAAACGAAACGGTCTTCT
>CAYJWA010000022.1:10069-16060 GCA_964373775.1 uncultured Candidatus Saccharibacteria bacterium
CTAGTGCCTAACAGGAGATACCCAGGTTCGTCTTTGTCAAACGAAACGGTCTTCTGTTTAAGATGCGCGGCAAGGCGGCTGAAACTTTCGGTGAGGAGACCAACCGCGTGCGGGTAATAGCCAATGCTTCCGAGCGCTTTTATGGGGTCTGTCAGAAGATACTGCATACCATCCGTGCTGAGCCGTAGGGCTTCAAACGCAGTGAGCAAATCCGCGTGTATTGCCGCTACATCTTCCGGCACGGGAATGACTTTGAGTTCCGTAATCATCGCTTCATAACGTTTGACGCGCTCTGCGATTGCCGCGAGTTCCTCCGGGTCTTCGTGTTCTGACGCGCTTTCCAGAATGTCTGCTTCATTGGGCCCGCTTGTTTCGTGCTTTTTGATGACCGCTCCGACCGCGTTTCCGTAGGCGCGGTATGCGTCTTGGTCCGCGTTTTTGATAATCTCTAAATCATTTGCTTTGTAAGTGGCGACCGGCAGGAGCGGCGGCGGCGCGCTGAAAAAATCCTCAAACATTTTTTTCTCCTCGTCCGCCGTGAACGGCACGCCCGATTGCTTGCGGGCAAGATACTGCGCAAAGAACCGGCGTGCCGTGTTGTCAGTTGCCGTTGACTCCTTTTCATTAAGCGTTGTCTTGGTTGCAATTTCTTCTGCGGCGAGAAGGTCGTCAGGCGCGGGTCTTAACGGGTCTCTCCCGAGACGGATCTCCTCTCCGTCTGGTGTTTTGTCGCTGTCCGTGTCCGGGTTCTTGGGGTCAGTCCCCCAGAGTTCCTCTTCCCAGTCCTTTAGACCATCGTTGTCCGCGTCTTTGGCAAGAATTGCGGCGGCTTTTGCAATGCTCTCCTCTTCCGGAGAGCGGTACACGGTCTCTTTTTTCTCCCGCGTCCCCGCATAGAAGACGGCCCCCCCGACGAGAGCAAGCGCGAGAACAGTGAGAATGAGTTTGCGTGAAGGCATAATTATGCGAAAATCCTCAATCTTTTTCGCCAGAGGACGAATCCGTCCTTCGGCGGATATCCTTAATCTTTAATGGCGAGGGATTACGAGTGTAAGTATAACATCCGAAACCGCCCAAAACACAAATCGCCAAAAGTCCAAACCCCGAATAGCAGAGCAAAGCTCGCTACGGGGCAGGCAAAACGCAAACTTTTTCAAAGCACAAACCCGACAAGTAATCCGTTTGGTTTTTTGTCTCCCTTCGAGAGTCCCCCGAAGGGTGGATGTGCTGTGTTTTGAAATGTTTGTTTGGATACTGGATACTGTGTTTTGTGCTTTGCGTACACGCTGTTATGGTAATGCAAAGACCGCCCCGGGTTCGTCTGGGGCAAAACGCACCCCGCGCTCTGCGAAGAACTGCATCATCTGAATAAACATCTTGCCGACCCCGAGCGCCCCATCCGAATATTTTTGAAATGTTGCCGAGGAAATTGTTCCGTCCGCGCTGACCTCGGTCAGTCCGCGCAGAGCCGCGCTGTACGCCGTATATGCCTCGGCAAGCGCGCGATGCTTTTCCTCCGTGTCGGCCGGCGCAGCAATCTTTTGGAGACCTTCCGCCAAAACTCCATATTTTTCGGCAAGCGCCGCAACAGCCGCGTTCGTTTCTGGCGTCACAATACCAAGGGTATTGTTCAGTACCTCCAGTTCTTTCTCTCCATCTTCCATCGCCTCTCTGATTGGCGCGCCAATTTCATTTCCGTATCGGTGGAGCGTCTCATTCTCCCCTTTGTACACCTCCCCACCAACTTTTTCAGAAAAGGTGGTTGGGGGGTAAAAGGATTTTTCTTCCCTTTCCAAACCCTTTTGGTTTTCCATCTCCACTTTTGCCCCAAAAGCGGTGGACCGGGTGGTTCCTCCCTTTTCCGAACCCCCTTGGCTTTCAGCCGCTGAGATGACCATCTTCACTGTTTCCGCGAACGCATCATTCGGTCCCGCCTTCCGCGGGTCCCGTCCCAATCGCACCTCTTCTCCGTCCGCCGTTCCGTCTCCGTCCGTGTCCGGATTCTCCGGCGCTGTGCCGCGCAGCTGTTCTTCGAAGTCCGGCAATCCGTCTTTATCCGTGTCTTCTGCCCCCATTCCACCCATTTTGTCACCCATTTTCACCCCTTGATTTTTACTGTTAGAATTTCCAATGTACGGAGCAGATTTTAATCTGGTATCCTGTGCCTCCCTTTCTTCCGCTGGCGCAAAGAAAAACCACCATGCTCCTGCCGCAACCAGCAGCACGGCCATTCCCAACTCCGCAACTGTGCGCATCCGCACTCCATTCATGCTACAATTGTGTCATAAATGCAGCGCGCCGCAAGACGGGTGTCGCGCTGAAAACACAGAGCACAATATCCAAAGACCAAACAAACATTTCAGAGCACAGCACATCCACCCTTCGGGGGACTTTTGAAGGGAGACAAAAAGCCAAACGGATTACTTGTCGGGTTTGTGCTTTGAAAAAGTTTGCGTTTTGCCTGCCCCGTAGCGAGCTTTGCTCTGCTATTCGGGGTTTGGACTTTTGGCGATTTGTGTTTTGGAAATTCTTGGAAGATTATGAAAAAACTTTTTCTTATCCGCGCCGTTCTGTTCTGTGTGGCACTCTTGTTCGGCGCGCCGCTCGTGTCATTTGCACAGATTGTTCCTCCTGTCGCAGGCGTTCAGATAGCGCACGAAGTGACGCGGGCTCTCGGAAACTTCGGCGGCTGGGTGCTCAATGTCCCGACCGCTGGCGGGCCAGCAGGCAGAGCAGCTGTTGCCGCAGCAGCCGCAAAAGGGACAACCGTTATCTATCCGCCGTGCCTGAACGGTCTGGAGGAAGTGAATCTTCTTTCGCCTCCCCTCGGCATCAAATCACCGCCTGTCTTGTTTCAGTTTGCCGGCGCCTATACTTTTTCCTTTGGTCCCGCAAAGTTCGTGGGGCAGAAGATGCTCGGCAAGTATCTGCCGACACCCGTGCCGTGCATCGCTACCTTTCTGCTTAAGATTCCCTGTCCCCCCGCAGTATGCATTGTTCCGACTCCGCTCCCCCTCTTCTTGGCCCCGCTCATTCTCTTCAACGGCTCCAGTTTGAGGTGAGGCAGTGCCACTCTGTGAGCGACACATCTTCAGCCCGCGCTTTCTCCGGAATCCCGCATGCCGTAAGGAGTGTCGGCGCAACACCAAGATTGGAGGAGAGTAGTTTGCGCGGGTGCGCGAACCCATTTTTGAGGAGCGCAAAAAACTCCCCCTCCCGCTTTTTTACAAGGTCGGACCTTGTAATTTTTGGCGGCTTAACCACAAGCCCAGAAAAGAACCGTTTGGAAATGCGCTCAATAGTAAGTATCGCTGAATCAACTTTCGGCGGCGGAGAAAACGAGCCGGCTTTCACAAGCCCCGCAATGCGGGGCTCACCATAGCATTTAACGCTGATGGAAAGGATGGATTCTTTGCCGTCAGCGGCGACTATTCTCTTCGCCACTTCTTTTTGCAGAAGCAGAGTCATTGAAGCAGGTTGGTGCTCATCCGAGAGAAACTTTCGCAAGAACTGCCCCGTGATGTAGTATGGCAAGTTCGCCACTATTTTGTACGGCTTTTTTGAAAATTGAAAATTGAAAATTGAAAATTCGAGAATATCTTGGTGTATCAACTCTAGTTTCCCCGCGGCAATCTCGTTTCTAAACTTCTGCCGTAAGAGCGGCATCAACCGGCCATCTTTCTCAACCGCAACGACTTTTCCCGCCTTTTGCAAGAGCAGTTTCGTGAGCGTCCCTTCTCCCGGGCCAACTTCCAGCACGGTATCGGAAGGCGCGATGCTTGCGGCCGCGACAATTTTTCCGAGAATCCGCGGCTCGCGGAGAAAGTGCTGACCGAGTGACTTTTTGCTACGAATCATAATACCAATATACCAATGATACGATATACGAATGGATACGAATGTTTTTATTGGTAGTCATTCGGAGATTGGTATGCATTCGTATATTGGTATATCTCTGCTTTGAGCAGTTCTTCCGGAATATCAAAGATAAACTCTGACGGAGCGGAAATATTGCGCGCGCCAAACAGGGTGCGCGCGGAGGCATACGAGAGAAACACTTTTTTTCTCGCGCGGGTAAGCGCGACATAGAAGAGCCGTCGCTCTTCTTCTGCTTCGTCCGGGCGCACCCGCTCGTCATTCAGACGCGCATGCGGGAAAAGATTCTGTTCCAGTCCGGTGATAAAAACATAATCAAACTCCAGCCCCTTTGCCGCGTGGACAGTCATAAGCCGCACCTTGTTTTGCTCCTCTTTTATCTCATCCTGGTCGCTCTGGAGCGCCGCATCCTCTACGAACCGTTCCACGGCTTCCTGCGGCGGGAGAGGGTCATATTTGAGAGAGACGGTAACGAGCTCGCGAATGTTCAGGAGACGCTCTGCATCGTCCGCGTCCCCTTTTGTGAGGCGCGTTTCCAGCCCCGATTCTGCGAGAATGAAGCGTAGCGCCGCAGAGAGTTTTTCCTTTTCCAATTTTTCCTTGATGCGCGCGAGGAGAGCGCGAAATACTCTGACTTTTTCCGCCGCAGCTGGCAAGAGTTCGTGTTCCCTGCCCGAGAGGATTTGGAGAAGCGCCACTTTGCCGAGTCCCCGCGGGGGGAGATTGATGATGCGCGCGAGGTCTCCGGGACTCGCGTCTCCGCGGGCTATCAGCCCGTGGGTCCCGCTCCTGAGGGATACGCGGACATAGGCGATCATATCTTTTATTTCTTTCCGTTCAAAGAAGCGAGTTCCCACCACTTGGTAGGGCACTTCAGCGGAAAGAAATGTTTCTTCCAATGCGCGACTCTGGAAGTTTGCTCGGAAGAGCACGGCAATTTCTCTCGGCGGGGTTCCCCGCCCAAGCAATTCCTGCGCGGTCTTTGCCGCAAACTGCGCCTCATCTGTTTCATCGTACGCGCCATAGAGTCCGATTTTCTCGCCCGCCGGGTTTTGCGTGAAGAGCGTTTTCTCCTGCCGCATCTTGTTTTTTCCGATGACGCGGTTTGCCGCAGAGAGAATGGTTTGGGTGGAGCGGTAATTTTCCTCCAGGAGCACTACTTTCGCTTCCGGGTAGTCCTTCTCAAAGTCCAGCATGTTCTTGATGCTTGCGCCCCGAAACGAGTATATGTTTTGGTCCAGGTCCCCCACGACCTGGATATTTCGGTGCGCGCTTGCGAGGCGGCTCGCAAGCGCATACTGCGCGCGGTTCGTGTCCTGGTATTCGTCAATATGGATGTAGCGCCACCTTCTTTGATAGTGTTCCAGAGTTGCTCTTTCTTTTGCTAAGAGGAGTGCGGTTTTAAGAAGCAAATCGTCAAAGTCAACTGCTTTTTCTGTTGCAAGAATTTGCTCGTATTCCCGCCATACTTCTGCGATGATGCGCGAAAGGTAATCAGTTTCCGCGCGCGCCTCAAACTCATCTACGGTCACCATATTTCCCTTCTCGCGGCTAATCGCCGCGAGGATTCTTCCCGGTTCAAATCCTTTCGGGTCAATACCGGCTCGTTTCATTCCTTTTTTGATTGCGGAGAGCGAATCAGCGCGGTCAAAGATCGCAAACCGCGTCGGAAGACCGACTGCGCGCCCCTCCCTGCGTAAAATGTGAACCCCGAGCGCATGGAAAGTGCCTATCCAAGGGGAGCGTTTAGTCCGCCAGTCTGCGGATAGCGTATAGCGGTTAGTGGAAGAATCAACAAAACCGCCGCGGTTTGCGGTTTTGTCAGCCGATAAGAGTTCCTGTACTCGGTCGCGCATCTCCTTCGCGGCTTTGTTCGTGAAGGTAATCGCAAGAATGGACTCCGGAGGGACTCCTCTGGCAATCAGATGGAGAATCCGGCGCGTAATCACCCGCGTCTTCCCTGCTCCAGCGCCGGCAATGACGAGAAGCGGCCCTTCGGTGTGAAGCACCGCCTCTTTTTGCCGCTCATTCAGCCCTTCCAGATGATTCATGGTAGATAAGTTTAACGAATAGCGGTAGATACACTTGACGAATGGTGCACACGAATACCAAAAG
>CAYJWA010000023.1:0-15100 GCA_964373775.1 uncultured Candidatus Saccharibacteria bacterium
AAAGAGCGGTAAATCAGCTTATGCTTTCAACCGAATTTCCTTAATCATCCCAAAAATTTCTTTTGCCCTTCATTGATAAATCCTTTTCGTTTTCGCCAAAAAGCCCTTCCAAATCCTAGCCTCGTCCCGCCAATGGCGGGACGAGGCGACCTCTTCAAACTTGCAAAATCCTGATTGGCGGAGAGGGCGGGGATCGAACCCGCAAAACCCCTTGCGAGGTTCACGCTTTCCAGGCGTGTGCCTTACCATTCGGCGCACCTCTCCATAAAGCCGTTTTACTTTAAACTTTTAACCTCAAACTTTCAACTAGATTGACCGGTACACGAGCAGCGAAAGAAACCCGAATACAATAGCGATGTAGAGAATATACTGGCCAGTGAGAAGAATAGCTTCGTTGGGAATGATCCCATAGAGCAGCACGAAACCGACGCCGACGCACTGCAGAATCATTTTTATCTTCCCGACGGTTTTCGCGGGCATGAGGCGTCCGCGATAGCGGAAGTACGCCGAGCCCGCGAGGATAAGTTCTATCGCAACAATAGCGGCAACGAGCGGCCAGCCAAGATATTTCCAGACCGTGAGCGGCACCACTGAACCGATGAGAAGTTTGTCGGCTATAGGGTCGGCGACAATGCCCCATTTTGTGATGCGGTGCTCGGTGCGCGCCCGCGCTCCGTCCAGCGCGTCCGAGAGCGCGGAGATGATGAAGAGAATCGTGCCCGCGAGGTTATACTGAAAGAAAAGCAGCAACAAGATGACGGGAACTGAGAGAAACCGGAATGTCGTCATTTCATTCGGCGAGACGGAACGCGGGATAAGCCGCAACAATGTCACTTTGAAAAAGCGGTCAAACGGCGTGACGCGCGTGAGGTATTCAAACCGCGTGCCGACGAGATTGAGCTTCTTCAGCCGTTTCCACTGAAGCTCCGCCTGTGTTGACTCAGGGGTTGATTGGTCGGGCATAATTCTATTGTACCGTCTCTGCCGTTTATCCCGAGGAACCAATGTAGCAAAGTTACCACGGCAGTGGTAACTTTGCTACATCCATTTTCATCTGTTGAGAAGCGCCTTGACGCGTTCCTCAACTGGCGGGTGGGTGCTAAAGAGTTTATTCAAAAACCCTACGACTTTCCCGCCGCCGAACGGATTGGCGATAAAGAGGTGCGCGGTGGCGTGATTGGCTTTCATCATGGGGCGGGAGTACTGTGAAATCTTTTGAAGCGCGGAGGCAAGCGCGTTGGGATAGCGCGTGAGAATTGCGCCAGAGGCGTCCGCCAGAAATTCGCGCTTGCGCGAGATGGCGAGTTGAATGAGGGTTGCGATAATCGGAGAGAGAATCGTAAGAATAACGCCGACAATCATAAGTATTGCGCCGAGCTGTCCTCCTCCCCTGTCGTTATTGCCGCGTCCGCCGAATCCCCAGAGCCGGCTCCGCAAAAAGAAATCGGCGAGCAGCGTGATGAATCCGACAAGCACCACCACAACGGTCGAGATGAGGATATCGCGGTTGCCGATATGCGAAAGTTCATGCGCGAGCACGCCTTCCAGCTCGCTTCGGTTCAGAATCTGCAGAAGCCCAGTGGAAGCGCACACGACTGCGTGTTCTTTATTCCGTCCCGTCGCGAAAGCGTTCGGAGCGGGGTCGTGGATGACATAGAGCCGAGGCATCGGAAGCCCCGCGGTAATGGAGAGGTTTTCGGTCGCGGTATAGAGGTCAAAAAACTCCTCGCGACTCGCGGGCTTTGCGCCGGTGAGCGCGAGCACCAACTTGTCGCTCCACCAGTAGCTCGCGATATTCATGACGACGCTAAAGATAAAAAACCCATAGAGAATCGCCGGGTTGCCGTAGTACTGACTCAAAAACCAGCCGAGAAAAATGATAATAATGAAAAAGAGCGACATGAGTACCCATGTCTTCCAAACATTTTGGGATTGATGCGTATATAAAGATGTCATGGAAGTTATTCCTCCTTTACAAAAGGAGGTGCCGAGTCTGCGAGGCGGAGGATTTCAAATCCCTCGGCCTATCGGCCACTCCCTTTTACAAAGGGAGAATAAGAAAAGTTAAAACTTTACGAAAAGGCGTGGCCAAGATTCGGTAGCACTTTGAGAACCACCTTACTAGGAGTATGGGCGGCTTTCTTAAGCACGGACGAAAGCGTTTCTCCAACGGCAAGGAGTTTTTTATAATTTGAGGACAACGCAACCCACTTACCGACATATTCCGGCTTGAGAATAGAAAGATTAGGACTCGCAATAATTGTTTCTTTACGGTTTTTCATACATATGATAACAGAGAACACTTTTCCCGACAAGAAAAAAATCTAAAACGTTACCTCCACCGGCTGTTTCGCCGCCTGCTCGCCTGCCTCTAACTCAAAGAATTCAAGTTTGGCAAACTTGAAGAACGACGCGATGAGGTTGTTCGGGAACTGGTCCACGGCGGTGTTTAGGTCCATCACGGTTGAGTTGTAGAAACGGCGCGCGGCTTGGATTTTGTTTTCCGTATCGGAAAGTTCTCGCTGAAGTTCCACAAAATTCGCATTTGCTTTAAGGTCAGGATACGCCTCTGCAATCGCGAAGAGCGACTTCAGAGCGCCGGTAAGTCCGAGTTCTGCCTGCGACTTTTCCGCGAGATTCCCCGCGCCCATTGCCGCGGCGCGCGCCTGCGTTACCTTTTCAAACGCGCTTTGCTCATGCGCGGCATACCCCTTGACCGTATTCACAAGATTCGGAATAAGGTCGTACCGCCGTTTAAGCTGTACATCAATATCGCTCCACGACTCCTTGGCGCGATTCACCAGCGCGATAAAACGGTTGTAAGCGAAGATGACCCACAAGACCAGTAAGGCAACTATAATTCCGACAATAAGTGGTGTGCTCATATTAAAAATCACTTAACTTTGCTAATATCCAAACCTTTTTTCTTAAGAACATCAAGAATTGGCTTCCCACAAACTTTACACAAAAGACATGACTGAAAATAGCCAGCATTTACAGAAACCGCTGTCCCTTTATCCTTAACACTCTTTTTGCAGCTGTCGCACTTATACACGAGCATAACGCAAGTATAGCACAAAAATCAGAAAATATATCGCTACTCAAACGACCCGACGGTTACAATCACTGCCGTAGATTTACCGGAGTTTGAGACGAGTACGGTGTCTTGGCCTACTCCGAGAGCTTCCACCACGCCATCTTTGCTGACCGCAATAATGTCACTGGCGACAACGGGTTCCACTAAACCGCTGGGAACGAGTCGGTTGACCACCTTGCTGGGGCTCAAAAGCGAATATCTGGTACCTGCTCTACTATCGGAAATATTGATTTCATCACCGTTAGCAAGTTGAGCATAGACGCTAAGAAGGTACTGTGGACCTCCTGCCTTAAGTCGTTGGTCAATCGGTAGTTGCAACAGCCATTGGGGCATCCCCAGCGATAGCTCGCTCCGAGAAGCAGTTATGGATACAATCGGGGCAATAGGTTGAACCATAACAAAGGTCGTACCGAAATAACTTTCCTTTTCTGCTACGACTGCTTCAGCTGATATATAGAGTTTGCCTATGAAGTCCTTTGGAATCTTGAAAGGGATAGAGAATGGTCCGGGTCCCTCTAACTCTTCTTGCTTTAGTTTTGCGGAACCTAGTCCTTCAAACGCCAGACCTACATTGAGCACTACTCCCAATACTCCCTTCACGGAATCACCGACCGTCTTAATCTTAATTTGAATGGTCTCCCCAGCACGGACAACGGTGCCCGCGGCTGGCGTGATACTGACAACTACTCGGTTGGTGGTTTTATTTGATTTTTGCACTGCCACATACCCACCGCCAAAAAGAATGGCGGCGATGATAAGCCAAACGATTGGCGCGAAACCTTTGTTTTTGTGCCGAACAGAAAAATTAGGCATACCATTTCTTAATGCCATTAAATGCTTTTGAAACTGCTTCGTCTCCAATATATTCAAGAAGCGCTCTATCCGCCTTAACATGCGTTCCTTCGGGGCTTTCGCCGTCTTTATTCCATTCCCACCCCTCCGCGCTCTCTGCCAATTCATTCAACCGTTTGATGAGTTGCTTCTTGGTCATGCCGTGCTTTGTGGCGATTTCAGCTATCGTCTTTTTATCCGCTTCGGTCATGCGGATACTATACCACAAATACGCGCAAAAACCACCGCCCCGACTAGCTAGTCGGGGCAGTGCGTGGTCTTCGTTAGAAATTAGGTGAATTAGAAATTAGAAATTGCTGCGCCGTGTTAGTAATCTCCCATTCCTCCTGGCATTGCTGGCGCAGCTCCCTTCTCTTCTTTCGGCTCTTCGGCGACCGCAACTTCGGTCGTGAGGAGAATGGCGGCGGCTGACGCGGCGTTCTGTACACCGAGCCGAGTTACCTTGACGGGGTCAACAATGCCCGCGAGTACCATATCCGGCACCATCTCGTCTTTCAGCGCGTCATAGCCAAAGTTGCCGCGGCCTTTCTTCACTTCTTCCACAATCACGGAGCCGTCGTCTTTACCGGCGTTCACTGCAATCTGGCGAAGCGGCGCCTCCAGCGCCTTCACCACAATAGTAAATCCAACTTCAAACTCTTTGGTGGTCTCCACTTTCGCCTTGCTCTTTTCATTCTCAATCCAGTGTTTTGCCTTTTGCGCGGCCTTGATGAGGGCGACACCTCCACCAGCGACGATTCCTTCCGCAATGGCTGCCTTGGTCGCGTTCACCGCGTCCTCAACCTTCAGTTTCAGATACTTCATTTCGGTTTCGGTCGCGGCGCCCACCCGAATCACGGCAACGCCGCCGGAGAGTTTCGCAATCCTCTCATCAATCTTTTCAACATCATACTTGGAATCCGTCTGCTCGCGCTGCTTTCGCAGTTGCGTCACGCGCGCGTCAATCTCGCTCTTCTTTCCCTTGCCGCCCACAATCGTGGTTTCGTCCTTGGTCGCAATCACGCGATGCGCGTTCCCCAATACCTCAAGCCCCACGGTCTCAAACTTCAACCCAACTTCCTCGGACACCACCTGCGCGCCAACTGTCGCGGCAATGTCCGCGAGCATCTCTTTCTTGCGGTCCCCGTACCCGGGCGACTTCACTCCAAGCGCATTGAACGAACCGCGCAATTTGTTCAACACAAAAGTCGTGAGCGCCTCGCCTTCAATATCCTCTGCAATGACCACCACATCTTTCTTCCCCGCATGCGCGAGTTTCTCCAGAAACGGGAGAATCTCTTTAATGCCGGAAATCTTCTTGTCAGTCACCAAAATCGCGGCGTCCTCCATCACAGCCTCCATTCGCTCCGCATTCGTAATCATATACGGCGACACATACCCCTTATCAAACTGCAACCCCTTCACCACCTCTGACTCAATGCCGACTGATTGGGACTCCTCAACCGTCACGACCCCATCCTTTCCGACCTTGTTGATGGTCTCGGCAATGGTCGCGCCCAGTTCCGCTGACTCTGCGGCAATGGTCGCCACCTGCTTAATTTCGTCTTTATTCTGTATCGGCTTTGCCGCGGCTTTCAGCGCCTCCACCACCTTCTCTGAGGCCTTCTCAATGCCGACACGCACCCCCATCGGGTTCACACCCATTGCGGTCTGCCGCAGTCCCTCGCTGATGATTGACTGCGTCAAAATAACGGAGGTGGTTGTACCGTCCCCCGCAACATCATTGGTTTTTTCCGCAACCTCCTTCGCTATCTCCGCGCCCATATTCTCAAACTTGTCTTTGAGAGAAATCTCCTTCGCAATGGTGACGCCGTCATTCGTAATGGTCGGCGCGCCGTATGACTTATCCAACACCACATTTCTGCCGCGCGGCCCAATCGTAATCTTCACCGCGTTCGCAACGGCATCCACTCCGCGCTTCAGCGCCCGACGGGCTTCTTCGTTGTATAAAATTTGTTTGCTCATATGAATTCGCAAAACTCGACACTAATCCACTAATGCACACGAATTACACTGATTGTAAGTCGCGAATATTCGTGTCATTCGCTCTAATTCGTGTATTGGTGTCGTGTTAATTACTTGATGACTGCTAAAATACTACTTTCTGAAATCATCTCATACTCCTCCCCGTCAATCGTGAGTTTATCGCCCCACTGAAAGAGCACTTTGTCGCCGACCTTCACGCTCATGGGGACAAGCACGCCGTCATCATATTTTCCGGGACCGACCGTAACTACTTCTCCCTTCTTCGCGCCGCGGTCTTCGCCGACGGTCTCGGGAATAATGATGCCCGAAACGGAACGCTCTCCCGCGTTCTTGAGTTCCTTTACAAGCACGCGGTCGCCGAGGGGACGGACCTTAAAAGTATCTTCACTAGAGACAGCTTTCCTCTCTTTTATTTTTTGTTTTGCCATATCTTCAATACCAATATACTAATGGGTGCCAATATACCAATAGATACGAATAAGAAAGCGGCTTGTCCCACTAGTATCTATTCGCAGATTGGTATGGATTCGCAGATTGGTATGTATATTACTGATAAATGAGACCATTTGTTACCAAATAGCCCTACAAATAAGGGTCGGGTGTCGGCGATTATAACTGCTTGCCTCCTCTTCTGCAAACTTGACATGTTCCCTTTTCCGTGTAATGAGAACAACAAACGAATTGGATTGAAATCTCTGCGGTAGCGACATTAGAACGGATACCAACACCGCGAAGTTTTCAGCCGCTCTTTTGGTCAACCAGCCGAAAGAAATCTTACGCTTCAGAACAAGGCGGAGAAGACGGCGATTTGATTCTTCCCGGAAAATAAAGCACTATACCTGAAGAGAAAAAACAAGTTCGCATGAAAACCGCGCAAAAAATCATTCGATTGGAACAGGGCGCGAAACAGATTTCTCACGCACGAGGGCGGGGGAAAGCCGCGCTTGAATTGCTCGCACAAATCCAGAAGGAACGGGGTTGGTCCAAAAGACGAGTGCTGAAACGACTTCATATCAGTCCAGAATCGGTGCGTCGATGGGAACAAGGAGTTGAGCCGCACGCCTACCAGATACTGGGACTCCAGAAAATGCTGCTGCAACAAAAAACCGGACAGTGCCCGATTCTGCCTGATGGAACCATGCTCGTGATTCAAATAAATCTCGCGGAGCTAAATGAAAGAACGCGACAGCAGATAAAAGCCGCCCAACGAACTCTCGCCCGCATTGAAAGGCTTTACCCCTAATTCCCCTCCGCCGCCTCGCGGAAGCGTCCCCACGTTTCCGCGATTTTTTTATGACCCAGAATGGGCACTTGTGAGGCAGTGGGTGAGTATGATAAAATGCGAGTATGTCTCCAGTCGCAGAAAAGATAGAACAGGCGTTCAAAAGACTTGCCCCGAGAGAACAAGTCAAAGCTCTGCATCGCCTTGAATCGGTCGTGTACGGAGAAGAAGACCCTGCGTTTATCGCAGTGCTTAAACGCCGCGTGGAGGAAATTAAGTCAGGAAAAGTGAAGGGCATTGACGCCTTCAAGGCGCTCAAGAGAATACGCGCAAAATACTCCTCGTGAAAGTCCTTTCTTTACACCGTGAGGCGCTCCGCGACCTCGCGGAGTCAGCACGCTTCTATGAACAATCAGGGAATCGTGAAATTGCGGTTGCGTTCGTAGAACAAGTTCAAATCACGCTTGCACTGGTAGAGAGTGACCCGCGCCGCTTTCCGCGAGTGCTCGGTTATTCACAAGCGCAAAAATGTCGAGTGAAAGGATTTCCGCACTCCATTTACTACATCAACCAGCAGAAGAAAATCTGGGTACTCGCAATCGCACACGGACGCCGCCAGCCGGGGTTTTGGGTTGAACGGCTTCGATAAAATCCCTCCTCCGATGTAACATCGGAGTGCTCCCTTTTATAAAGGGAGAATTACGCAAACTTGACAAGATATAGCATATATGATACGATATTGGCGGTGACGATTTTACATGTTAACCTAATTGTATTCATGAAAAAACTCATTGTATCGGCTCTGTTTCTTTCAACTCTTCTGGCCAGTGCGCCCGGATATGTTTTTGCCGTTGATCAGGAGCCGCACATTGCGTTCACGCCGGAAGGGGTGAAAGCGTTTATCGCCGGAGATGCTTCCGCTTTTGCAGAACCTCTCACTTCTGACCAGAAGACTGCACTGCTCAACGCGTTACACGCGATGATTAAGGAAATGTCTTCGCAGATAGCGCGTCTTCAGGCTGAAGTTGCATCACTTAAAACAAAATCCGCCGGAGGACTGGAACGGTCGGAAGTGACCATACTTTCTCCAAACGGGGGTGAGATGTTTCAAGCTGGAATGATTATGCCTATCCTTTGGAAAGTGACGCGGTCGCCTTCGTCCGGAACACTCACTGCCGCGCTTGTTGATGAGAGAGGAACGAGTACAATTATATGGACGACGGACTTTATTAGCGATGGTGGCGCGAAAGTAACCGTTCCGAAGGACCTTAGCCCAGGATATTATCATCTGCGTCTTTCCACTGCACCGACTGAGGATGTAAGTGACGGGACATTCACTATTCTCTCTTACACCGACCCGGAGAAAGGAATCATTGTGAGCGGTGGGAGTGGAGGTGGTGGAGGAGGAGGCGCGACTAGTGGGAGCAACGGTACCGGTGGTAGCGGAGGTGGAGGCGGTGGTGCTCCGGCGGTTACTACTATCGAGATGCAACCCGGAAATGACTATTACTTCAAGGGACCCGCAACGCTTCAGCAAATTAAAGACGCGGGGTTTACCGCTTCAGCATATCCAGGGAATCCGACAAGCCAACTGCTCGCCATGCCGAACGACCCTCCTGAAGCAACCGACTCCGCAAGCGCAACGTATATGTTCTGGGATTCAAGCCTCCGACCTGACGGCGTTGTGGTTGCTGATATCGGTTGGAGAAAGATTGGCAACCCGTTAAAAACTGCGGAAGACCCGAGTACTCAGCCGTCCAATTACTTTATCATCCGAAAAGATGCTTACCAAAATGCCCCAAGTACATTCACCGTCCCCGCAGGAGTCACCTACTTCGGCACCACGCCGATGAACGGCTCGCCAAGACCTTGGTAATCTTTAGCGAAAACAGCGACTCTCAATCGGGGCGCTGTTTTCCTTTGTGTAATAAAGGGAAGCCTCCACGCTTCCGCTATTTTTTTATTCCAAATTACACCACACTCTACTCGCGTCAACACCCGATGTTGACAATGAGGTTGCTTGCGGCGCGAAAAGCGGCTGTGGTAAAATACCGCTATATCTCCTATATCTCCCCTCGCAGAAAAGAGAGTAAAATACTCCGGGTGAAAACAATCTCTTACAACCGGTTGCATCTTTAGAAAGATATGCTACTCTACTCCTCGTAATGCAAACTCTCGCTTCTGTATTGCCCTACATCCAAATCGGACTGTCCGTGTTGCTCATTGCCGCTATCTTGCTCCAGCAATCCGCCGCGGGGCTTGGGGGCGCGTTTGGCGACAACTTTGCCGCCGGCTTCCACACGCGCCGCGGGTTTGAAAAGACGCTTTTTCATACCACTATCATTCTCGGAATACTGTTTGCCGCCTCGGCGCTTATCGCGCTCATGGTAAGATAAATCCGAAATCCAAATATCGAAATCCGAAGCAATGTATTCCTACACTCTCCAAAACACAGAGCATCCGCCCTTCGGGGGATCTCCCGAAGGGAGACAAAGTTCAAACAAAACACAAACTTTTCAAAGCACAAAAAGCAGAAATTCACCTTTTCGTTTGTGTTTTTCATTTTTTGCGCTTTGTGCTTTGTTTGGGTTTTTGCCCGCCCGACTGGAATGACGCAGTCGTTCGGGCGGGTGTATTGTATTTTGTGCTTTAGAAGATATTCCGTTCTCCGTGCTTTATTTTGTTTGTGTCAAACAAGATTAAACAACTCCTCACTCGCCGCTTTGACCCACCCTTCGCGGCGGCGCTTGAGAGCTTGCGCAGGAATTTCTCCCCCACAGAGAAAGCGGTGTTTTTTCTGCTCGCGGCTCTTCTTATATTCGCCGCGGGAAATCTCGTGCGGGAAGCAAACGCTCTCTTCCTTGTGGAAGTCCCGGCGCGCGGCGGCGCACTGACAGAAGGTATCGTGGGCTCTCCGCGCTTTGTCAATCCCTTGCTCGCTTTCTCGGACGCGGACCGAGACCTCTCGGCTCTTATCTATTCCGGGCTTTTACGGGCAACGCCGGAAGGAAAACTCATTCCGGACCTCGCCAAAGAATTCTCTGTCAGCGAAAACGGACTGGTCTATTCTTTTACGCTCCGCGAGGATGCCGTCTTCCATGACGGAGCGCCGGTTACTGCGGATGATGTGCTCTTTACGATCCAAAAAGCCCAGGACCCGGGCATCAAAAGCCCCAAACGCGCCAACTGGGAAGGCGTGACTGCGGAAAAAAAGGGTGAGCGCGCGGTCACGCTTACTCTCAAACAACCCTACGCTCCTTTTCTGGAAAATGCCACGCTCGGCATTCTGCCGAAACGGCTTTGGACAGAGGCGAACACAGACCAGTTCCCTTTCTCGCCACGCATGATAGATGCTGTGGGGAGCGGCCCCTACCGGATTGAAAGAATAAAACGAAACAGCTCCGGTATTCCGGTTGCGTATGAACTCGCCCCTTTCCGCGCCTATGCCTTAGGTATTCCTCTCATTTCGCGCCTCATCTTCCGTTTCTATCAAAATGAAGCGGACTTGCTCGCCGCGCTCCGGCGCGGCGAAGTAGAGAGCGCAAACACCATTGCTCCGGAAGCAGCGGAAGAATTGCGCGCGCGCGGACGCCGCGTGGAGCAAACTCCTCTTCCCCGTGTCTTCGGCGTCTTTTTCAATCAAAACCAGGCCACGCTCCTTGCGGAAAAGCCGGTACGCCAGGCGCTTTCCCTCGCGACGGACAAAGAGTCCCTGGTAAAGGAAGTTCTCCATGGATACGGCATCCCGATAGACAGTCCGGCGCCGCCGCTCCTCTTCGACGAGAGGAACGAACAGAAAGCTACGGCAGAAGAAGAAAAACCGGATGAATGGCTGACCCGCGCGGACGCGCTCCTCAAAAACGCGAAATGGAACATCAATGAAAGCACGGGTATCAGAGAAAAGAAAAGAGGAAAAGAAATACAGAAGCTTTCGTTCTCGCTTGCCACCGCAAACGCGCCGGAGCTTCAGAGAACCGCGGAAACGCTTACGAAAGCGTGGAAAGAAATTGGCGCAGAGGTTGATGTAAAGATCTTTGAGACCGGAGACCTGAACCAGAATGTGATTCGTCCCCGCAAATACGACGCGCTGCTTTTCGGAGAAATCATCGGCCGCGACCTTGACCTCTTCGCCTTCTGGCACTCATCGCAGCGCAACGACCCGGGACTCAATATCGCGCTCTACACGAACAGCAAAGTGGATAAGCTTCTGGAGGAAGGGCGGCGCATTGCAGAAGCAGAGGAGCGGCTACAGACATACGAAAAAGCCGCGGAAGCGATTACTGCTGATGTACCGGCAATTTTCTTATATGCGCCTGATTTTATCTATATTCTCCCCGAAAAAATTAAGGGTCTCCGACTCAAACGGCTGACGATTCCGAGCGAGCGGTTCTTAAACATTCACGAGTGGTACACGGAGACCGAGAAGATTTGGAGATTCCTCGTGCGTCCAAGCGGCGAGATGAAAAGTAAACCCAGCACCTTGACCACAGGGCGCTTGCCTGCCGAAGCCTCGGCGCAGGCAGGTTAAACCCTGTGGCAAGGCCCGACCCTACCCTCGCGCACCCGCCTGCGTGCGGACACGCACGGGCAGGGAGCGCAGGGCGTTGAAGGCAAGGTGCTGGGTCAACAAGTCCTTCAAAAGTAACCTAATGAGTCCGATAAGTCGGCGGGCAGGTAATTAACCTAATAGAATCGCAAAAACCGAATCTCCAAAACAAAAAGGAGAGTAATCGTTAATTTTGATAATTGGGGATTGAGCATTATTTAGAAAAATTAGAAATTAGAATAATTAGAAAAATTACAAAAACTATGTTCAACCGATACAGAAAAACACATCCTTCGTTACCGCGCGGCGCGGGTCACGGCACAGCGCGCAATTTCGGCGCGCCGGCGCTATCCCCCTCTTTTTCGCGCGACAGAACGCCGGCTCCGCGCCCCCCTTCCCGTTTCGGGAGAACTGACGCATATATCCCGAAAGCGGAGGAGCGAGAAACGAACGAGCGGGCGCCGCGCCGCGCTCCCTTCTTTGCAACTCGGAGAACCGAACCCCGCGCTTTTTCTCCCCTGTCACGCGCCGCCAGAGGCTTTGGCGACGGCGCGCGGCGGGAGCGGACGACTCCGCGCGCGGACGCGCGGCGGGGCGCTCCGGTACACCGCTTGGGAGCGCCGCGAAGCCGCGCGCTTCCGCCTCCCGCCCCGGATACCATCCGCATCATCCCCTTAGGCGGAGTGGAAGAAATCGGGCGCAACATGACGGTCGTGGAATACGGAAACGACATCATCGTAATGGATGTGGGGCTTCAGTTTAACGACGAAAACACGCCAGGCATTGACTTCATTCTCCCCAACACAAAATATCTTGAGGAACGCAGAGACAAAATCCGCGCCGTCTTCATCACGCACGGGCACCTGGACCATATCGGCGCTATCCCCTACCTCATGCCGCGCATCGGAAATCCGCCGCTCTATACCCGCAACCTGACCGCGCTCATGATAAAGAAACGGCAGGAGGAATTTGCCCATCTGCCGGCGCTTAACATCAAAATCGTGGAGGGAACGGAGCGGGTGCGGCTCGGCGGACTTTCGGTGCGCTTCTTCGGTGTTACCCACTCCATCCCCGACTCTATGGGGCTCATCGTTGAGACCCCGTATGGAAATATCGTGAACCCGGGGGACTTCAAACTTGACCATACCGAAGGAGTGGTCAGTGAGATGGAAGAAGAGGGATACGCGGTCTTTGAAAGAGAGAAAACGCTCCTCCTTCTCGGAGAATCCACGAATGTAGAGAACCCGGGCTTCTCCACGCCGGAAGCGCTTGTGGGGAAAAACCTTTCTGAAATCGTCCGCACCACTAAGGGCCGCCTGATTGTGAGCATGTTCGCCTCTCATGTCACGCGCATCGCGAAAGTCATAGAAGCGTGCGAGCAGAACAACAAAAAAGTCGTGATTGAAGGGCGGAGCATGAAGAACAATGTGGAGATTTGCATCGCCGCCGGACTCATCAAGCCCAAAGAAGGCGTGATTATCCGCACCGAGGATATGGGCAATTACCCGCCGGACCGCATTGTTATGCTCGCGACCGGAGCGCAGGGAGACGAGTTTGCGGCAATGATGCGCATGGCGACCAAAACGCACAAGGCAGTGCGCCTGCTTCCGACAGACACAGTCGTGCTCTCCTCTTCCATTATCCCTGGAAACGAGCGCACCGTGGAAAAACTGAAAGACAACATCGCGCGGCACGGCGCGAAAATCGTGCACTACCGCACTTCGGAAGTGTACATCCACTCCACCGGACACGGGAACCGCGGGGAACTGGAATGGCTCCACAAAAAAGTGCGGCCGCAATTTTTCATCCCGACCCACGGCAACCACTATCGCCTGCGCCTGCACGCGGAACTTGCGGAGTCGCTCGGAACGCCGCGCGAGAATATCATCGTACCGGACAACTCTCTAATTATTGAGATTCAGAACAGCGGAAAAAAGATAGTCGCGCTGAAGGAGCGCGCGCCGAACGGTCCCCTCATGGTTGACGGTTTTGCCGTCGGCGATATGCAGGAGGTTGTGCTCCGCGACCGGCAGATGCTTGCCGAGGACGGAATGTTTGTGATTATCGCGAGCATCAACTCTTTTACCGGAAAACTGAAGAAATCGCCGGACATCATCTCGCGCGGATTCGTCTATCTGCGCGAATCCCAAGACCTTCTCCATCAGACGCGGATTATCATAAAAAAGACAGTTGAGGAAACCGCGTCCGGCATGCACCCGATTAACTTTGACTATGTGAAGGAACAGCTGACCGACGCCGTCTCCCGTTTCCTCTTCCAAAAAACCGCCAAACGCCCGATTGTCATTCCCGTTCTGCTCGGTGTGTAATCCCCCTTACCAAAGGGGAGTGACCAGCCGTAGTTTGCCGCAAACTACGGCTGGTCGGGGGTTGTTTCTCTCTTCTCCTCCTTCTCCTCTCTTTTTTCTTCTTTTTCTTCTGTTTCTTTCGAAGGTTTTCTACAAACCACTACAAAAGCCCTACTGACATCACCTACCCCTTCCTCGCTACCATAAGGTTTTCGGAAGGATTCCGCATTCAAATTGAAGCAAACAATTTCAAAACCCGCGGCTTTCAACTGCTCTTCCGTAAACATATGCCTCCGCATTGTTCGCGAAATAAAAACCCCGCCTTCTTTCAGTTTTCGGAAAATTATCTCAAGATTGGCATGAGAAATTGCATTCCATTTCTCTTCTTGGGAAGGAAGATACAATGCTCCATATTCAAACAACTCATTGGAATATATTCCGTCAAAACTGTTATCTGGGAGCATGTTTTCCTCGTCTGCCGATTCAAGAGTTGCATTTCCGATGAACACCTGCCCACCGGTGTTTGTTTTCGGTAATTTTTTCCACTTTCCCTCCGTTTCCAATTGGCTTTTTTGCATCAAAAAATCGTCGGGGTAGCCCTTGTCTCCGTATTCAAACTTTCTCAATGTTTCTTTCGTTGCCTTCTTTCTCTGTATTCCATAAGGGACATTCTGATTCGGGTCAATTGCGTATGATTTTGCTCCTTGTTCGGCCAGTTCTTGAGAAGCATTTAATCGACTTCCGAATCCGACATCAAGTATATTCGCCCCTTGAATATGTATACCCTGTTCTCTAAAAAAGCGAAAATAACTGCATATGCCTCATTCAAATACGGATGCGCATCGTGGGTAAAAGTAAGCTCTTTCCACCCCGATAGCTCATCAATTGACTTCTGTATCAACTGCACAAGTTCTTGCCTTTTCTTTATCGCTTGTTCCAATTTTGGGCGCAGTTCGGGAGGAGCAAGCACCATTAGTTCGCTCGGCTTGTTGGGTAGAGCGGTAAGTTTCCTCCCGTCAGTTGATATGATTTGATACAAATTTTCTTTTGAAAAGCCAGGGTAGTAAACTTTATCAAAGTGCTTTTTTTCT
>CAYJWA010000024.1:0-14970 GCA_964373775.1 uncultured Candidatus Saccharibacteria bacterium
GCGGAATGATAAAAGTTTAATTAAACTCCCAACCATTGTGAGCCGGTTTTTCGGCAACAACCGAACCCGTATGGAAGAAGCCGTATCGAACTATAATCATCGCGTTAAAGCAGTTACTCCGATCTCGGAAAGATGCGATGTCTATGATATTGAAGTGCCTGAAACGCACAACTTTGCGCTTGCGAACGGGGTATTTGTACACAACAGTGGAAAACAGGGGAGGGACCGGAGGATGCAGGCAGTGCTCCCGCTGAAGGGTAAAATTCTCAATGTGGAACGCGCGCGGTTGGACAAAATCCTGGGGTTTGCGGAGATTAAGGCGCTCGTGATTGCACTCGGCACCGGCATCAGCGACAGTTTTGAAGTTGCGAAACTGCGGTATCATAAAGTGATTATCGCGACTGATGCGGATGTGGACGGCGCGCATATCCGCACTCTGCTTCTGACGCTTTTTTACCGTTACTTTCGTTCCCTGATTGACGGTGGTTTTATCTACATCGCACAGCCGCCGCTCTACAAGGTAAAGCGCGGCAAGGAGTTTCATTATTTCTATGCTGAAGACGCGAAGGACTCCTTTTTGCAAAAAGAAGGGATTGAAGTGAAAGAGCTTGAAGAGACCGAAAGCGGGGAAGAAGCGCTAGAAGAAATTGAGCTAGAGTCTGAAAAAGCTAATACGAAACGCTCTACGCTAAACGCTAAACGCTCTCTTAAAGTTTCTATTCAGCGCTACAAAGGTCTTGGCGAGATGAATCCGGAGGAGTTGTGGGAGACGACCATGGACCCGGCGCGCCGGATTTTGAAGAAAGTGATGGTGGAAGACGCGCAGGAGGCGGATAAGGTTTTTGATATCCTGATGGGCGAAGATGTACCCGCGCGCAAATCGTTTATTCAGTCAAACGCTACGAAGGCGACATTGGATATTTAATGTACCGTTATTTCTTTTCTCGTATCTCGGTCTGGAGTCGCGAGGCAAGGTCACTGAGCGAAAGCGTTTTTTTCGTTCCAGAGACTGCTTCAAGCGTTACTGTTTTTTCCCTCTTCTCTTTTTCTCCAATCACAATCCAGTACGGCACTTTCTGAAGATTTGCGGTGCGGACTTTTTTGCCGAGCGTTTCGTTTGACCTATCAAACTCTGAACGAATTTCAGACGCAAGGAGCGTCTCGTGAACGGTTTTCGCATAGGGCAGGGACTTCTCGCTCACGGGAAGCACTTTCACCTGCACCGGAGCGAGCCAGAGAGGGAATGCGCCGGCATAGTGCTCAATAATGATAGAGAGAAACCGCTCCAAAGAGCCCATAATCGCGGCGTGAATCATGGCGAGCCGCTCCGCTTTTCCTTTCTCATTTACGCAGAAGAGGTTAAACCGCTCCGGCATGTTCAGGTCAAGTTGAATCGTGGCGACCTGCCACTCGCGTCCGAGCGAGTCCTTGGCGATAAAGTCAATCTTCGGTCCATAGAAAGCGGCTTCGCCGACCGCCTCGGTCGCCATCGTCCTCTTCTCCTTGACGAGCTCGCGGAGCTCTTTCTCTGCTTTGTTCCAGACCGTTTTCTCGCCGAGATACGCCGTCATATCATTTGGGTCGTGGAGCGAGAGGCGCGGAGTGAGCGCAAAACCGAATCGTCCGTAAAATGCTTCAATGATGTCCCAAATCTTGGCCATCTCCTCTTTTATCTGTGCAGAGCGGCAGAAGACATGCGCATCGTCTTGGGTAATGGCGCGTACGCGCGAAAGCCCCGCGAGTTCCCCTGTTTGCTCATCGCGATACACTTTGGTGGTGGAAGCGTATCGCTGCGGCATCTCGCGGTAGCTCCAGTTTTTTCTTCTAAAGATTTCAATGTGGTGCGGGCAGTTCATGGGTTTCAGCACGAATTCGTGCTTTTCCCGAGTCGTTACCGTGAAGAGGTCGTCGCCAAATTTTTCCAAGTGTCCGCTCTTTTCGTAGAGTTCTTTTTTTGTGAGGTGCGGAATATCCACCCGTTCGTACCCGTATTTTTTCCGCAGTTCCCAAACGGTATTGTCCAGTATATCGCGGAGGACAGCGCCTTTTGGCGTCCAGAGCGGGAGTCCAGAACCTACGAGTTCTGAGAAAGTGAAAAGGTCTAGTTCCTCTCCGATTTTCCTGTGGTCGCGTTTCCCCGCTTCTTCGCGCCGCATGAGGTATTCATCAAGTTCTTTTTTTGACGCAAACGCAAGTCCGTAGATGCGGGTCAGCATTTTATTTTTTTCATCCCCGCGCCAGTACGCTCCCGCGATGCGGTCCAATTTCCAGCCTGCATTTCGCATCTCTTTTGCGTCGTCTATATGTCCGCCGCGGCACAAATCCGTAAAGCCCCCGGATGTATAGAGCGTTATTTTTTCTCCCTTCGCCTCAATACCATCAATCAGCTCCAGCTTGTAAGGGTTTCCCGCGAATTTCTTTCTCGCCTGCGTTGGAGTTACTTCCTGTCCCTCAAAGGTCTTCCAACTCTTCAAAATCTCCCGCATCTTCTGTTCAATCTTCGGCAGGTCGCCATCCGAGATTTTCTTTTTATCCGCGTGAATCCGCGTCTCGGTATCCGCGTTCATCTGCGTCTCAAAGTCAAAGTCGTAATAGAACCCCGTCTCAATCGCGGGTCCGAGCGTGAGCTTGACGTCCGGATAGAGTTCCAAAACCGCCGCGGCCAGAAGGTGCGCGAGCGAGTGGCGGACACAAATGTTTTTTTGGTGCATCTCGTCATCATAACAGTTGCGAAAAAATATGCATCTCTTGACAGAAATGCATCTTGTGTTTTCCAAGGACTACCCTATGTACATACATAGGTTAGTCCTTGGGGATATTGCGGCGCTTTTTGTTTTGCAAAAAGAAAATGTGTGGTAAGGTAAAGTAATTCTCAATTTTTCTGGCTTTGCCCGATCCCGCGAAGCGGGACAATTATCAATTTTCACCTGTTTACTCTGCCAAAGATCATTTTAGAACATTATGCGGGTGTACTGGTCAATCCACGCACTAAACCGCAGACGGTTAGTGCGGGACTTCGCTTCGCTTCGTTTTGCTAACCACTATGTATACTCCGTCTAAACTTGTGCTGGAAAGATATGCTGATGTGCTTGTCAATTTTGCGCTGAACAGCGGAAAGGGAATTAAGAAAGGCGAAGTTGTGCACCTGGTGTGTTATGAAGCAGGGAAGCCGCTTTACATGGAAATTAAGCGCGCTATTTACAAGGCGGGAGGACATATCATCTCCGACTACAGGCCGGATTCGGGAGACCGATTCCCATTTGACCGCACCTTTTTTGAACTTGCCAAGCCCGAACAATTGAAATTCTTCCCGAGGCACTACGCGAGGGGACTGGTTAAACAGATTGACCACTCCATTTTCGTGATAAGCGAGACGGACATGCACGAGCTTGAGGGTATTCCGCCGAAGAAAATCATGGTGCGGGGACTCGCGTGGAAACCATATATGGATTGGCGCCGTGAGAAAGAGAACAGAGGAAAGTTCACCTGGACGGTGGGGCTTTACGGCACCGATGCGATGGCGAAAGAAGCCGGGCTATCGGAAAAAGAATACTGGGCTCAGATTATTAGGGCTTGCTTCTTGGATACAAAAGACCCGATTGAAGAGTGGCGGCGTGTGTATGCACAGATGGAGAAAATCCGCCGCAAACTTAACGCACTTCCGATAGAAAAACTGTATGTGAAAGGACCTGATGCAGACCTCTGGATTCATCTCGGCAAAAAACGGCAGTGGATGTGCGGGAGCGGGCGGAATATCCCCAGTTTTGAACATTTCACCTCGCCTGACTGGCGCGGGACGGAAGGGTGGATACGGTTCAATCAGCCGCTCTATCGCTACGGCGTGCATATTGAGGGAGTGGAGCTCTGGTTCAAAAACGGCAGGGTGGTGAAGGCGAAGGCGCGAAAGAATGAGAAGGTGCTAAAGCAGATGATTGCGACGGAGAACGCGGACAAAATCGGCGAGTATTCGCTTACCGACAAACGGCTCTCGCGCATCACGCGCTTTATGGCCGAGACGCTCTATGACGAGAATAGGGGAGGCGCGCACGGCAATACGCATCTTGCACTCGGAAAGTCCTACCACGACTGTTGCATTGAGGATCCGGGAGAGATGTCGCTCAAAGATTGGGAGGACCTCGGCTACAATGATTCATCAGTGCATACCGACATTATCTCCACTGCGCCGCGGACGGTGACGGCGTATATGAAAGATGGGACGAAGCAAGTTATCTATCGCAACGGCATGTTTCGGGTTTAAAAATCGCGGAACTGACGCAGAGCAAGAACAGGGAACAGACGCGGATTTTTTATGCACTCAAGTAACGCAATAAAACTTATTTCGCTTAACATTGAGTGCGGCCAGCACTATGATACCGCGCTTCCGTTTCTGCACGCGGAACAGGCGGAGGTGGTCTGTCTTCAGGAAGTGCTTGACTGCGATGTGGAGCGGCTCAAAAAAGAGATTGGCATGGACGGCATCTTCGCGCCGACCGCGATTGCTGACCGCGGCCGCGGGACTGAAGCGCTCGGGAGAGCCGGTGTATGCATGGGGACTGCGCTTTTCTCGCGGCTGCCGCTTACGGAGCGCCGCACCCTGTATTATTTCGGAACGCCGGAGTATATTCCTTCCGCAAAAGACCCCGTACCCTCTGACCGGCATGTGAACTTTAACGGGGTTTTTCTTGTTGCGCGCGTGCAAAGCGGGGATGAGTTGTTTACCATAGGCACGACGCATTTTACCTGGACGCCTGACGGGAGCGCATCAGAAGGACAGAGGAAGGATGTGAAGAATTTGCTCGAGCTTTTGGAGCAGTTTCCGGATATTGTTTTTTGCGGGGACTTCAACGCGCCGCGCGGAGGAGAGATATGGGGTATATTTGCCTCGCGTTACCCGGATAATATACCGCTGCATTACAAAACAAGCATTGACCAAAATCTCCACAAGGTGAAAGGAATTATGCATGTTGTTGACGGGCTTTTCGGAACAGCGCACTACCGGTGTACGGATACCCGCTTGCAGTGCGGCGTGAGCGACCACTGCGCGATTGTGAGTACGATTCGCCGCGTGCGGTAACAATGTCGTGGTATAAAAATATCCCCCATCCATTGAGACGGATGGGGGAGGGAGACATTGCCCCGCGCCATCGGCGCTACCAGCACGGCGGGTAATAATACACCCGCGGGGGGCCGTAATATGCCGGCGGACTCCAGTAGTAATGCGGGGCGTACCAGCCGTAGTCGTACGAAGCATAACCGCTGGTCGCGCAACCCGAGAGGAACGCGAGCGCGCCGATTCCTGCGAAGAGCCACAACATTTTTTTCATAGAGCGAACTCCTTTCGTTTCCGCCACTATACCTTATGAACCGTTTATCCACAAGCAGAAACAGCACGGGGGCGATATACTACTTTCATAGTAGATACGTTTAACGAATAGCGGTAGATACACTTAACGAATGGCGCACACGAATTTTAGGAAGGCGCACACGAATGGGGGACACCCTGCGCTCCCTGCCCGTGCGTGTCCGCACGCAGGCGGGCGCGCAGGGCCATTCGGGGCGGCCCGCAGGCAGGCGCCCTGCGGTGGCGCTCTCAATTTTTATTAGTCGCTTACATTTAATTTATGAGACAGCAAACTTATCTTACCGTTTCTGGATTCATCTTTCTTGCGATTGCCGTGCTCCACGGGTTGCGGCTTTATTGGGGATGGGAAGCAGTGATTGGCGGAGTACTGGTGCCGCTTTCCGTGAGCTGGATTTCGGTTATCATTGCCGGCGCGCTTGCGTACTCTGCTTTTCAGCTCGTAGAGAAATGACCCTGTTTTATCTTACGGTCTTTCTCGGAAGCATCTGGATACTCTTCTGGCTCTCGCGGGGCGCCTTTTTCGTGCCCCTGCCGCACAGCGCCGTGCCACGGGTTATTCGCTTGCTTGCGCTGCAACCGGGAGAAAAGGCGGTTGATGTCGGGTCAGGGGATGGGCGGCTTCTCATTGCGCTTGCCGAGGCGGGCGCGGAAGCGCACGGATTTGAACACAACATCTTACTCGTGTGGCGTTCACGCCGTAACATCAGGCGCGCCGGGCTCTCTGCTCGGGCTTTTGTGCATTGGAGCGATTTTTGGGACGAGGATTTTTCCCGGTTTGACGCGGTTACCATTTACGGCATTCCCTATATTATGCGGCGGCTTGAGAAGAAACTGCGCGCTGAGCTCCGCCCCGGCGCGCGCGTTGCGTCGTACTCATTTCCGTTTCCGGACTGGCAGCCAATAAAGTCGGATGGAAAAGTGTATCTGTATCGGCAGTCATAAGGCGATTCCGTTATTTTGTATTCGGTGGTACGGTATAGGGTATGAGTGAAACGAAACAAGGAGACGAATTGAAGTTATTTGCCGGAGCCGCTTCGTATTACGCAAAGTACTGCCTCATTTGTCTCACGGCGTCTGTTTGGCAATCGTTTGGCCGATTTCGAAAGAGAATTAAAAGACACACTCTTAAAAATTGAGCCTTCGGGCTTATTCCGCGAGCAGATACGACTTCAGGTCTTATTGGCGCGGAGGAGATAAGAACTCTTTGGCGTGATAACATACTGGATATGCGGAAAGAGTTTGATAAATGGAACGAGGTTAAAAAACGGACAGATGCGGAACGACCGCGTCTGTATACCGTTCGTGAGGTCTGGTGGTGCCGATTTGGCGTGAATATCGGCACCGAACAAGACGGAAGAGGCGACAATTTTCTTCGTCCCGCAATCATACTGCGCGGATTCGGTCCTGATGCATGTCTTGTCGCTCCACTTACCACTTCTACACGCGAGCATCCACTCCGTGTTTCTGTTGATATGGTTGATGGTCTTCCCGCACGAGCCAACCTGTCCCAGCTACGGGTTGTTGATACACGGCGACTTGTGGAGAAAGTCGGTTTTCTCGAGAAAGAAATCTTTACAAAGTTAAGAAAAACCGCCAAAGGATTACTTTGACAGCTTTTCCACATTCTCCCCCTTGCGGGGGTGAGGCCGAAGCCAACTGTGCCTCACAGGTTAGCAAATACGAGAAATAAAGTCAACCGTTTATGTCCACCCCAGTGGAACAAATCAAAGAGCGGCTCGGCATTGCGGATGTTGTCGGCTCGTATCTGAAACTGGAGCGAGCCGGGAGCTCTCTCAAAGCCAAGTGCCCGTTCCACAACGAGAAGACTCCGTCGTTTTTCGTCTCCCCCATGCGCAATTCCTACTATTGTTTTGGATGCAATAAAGGAGGGGATATCTTTTCTTTTGTGCAGGAGTTTGAAGGACTGGACTTTGTCGGCGCGCTCCGCGTCCTTGCCGCGCGCGCCGGCGTGGAGCTTCGCCGCATAGACCCGAAAGTGCGGAGCGAGTATGCGCGGCTGTATCTCATATTAGAGAAGGCGACACGCTTTTTTGAAGGGATGCTCGCGCAAAGCGCAGAGGCGCGCGCGTATCTTGAAAAGAGGGGCTTGAAGCCCGCGACCATTGCCTTGTGGCGGCTCGGGTTTGCGCAAAATGACTGGCGTCAGCTTTTTGACTACCTTCTGAAAGAGGGTTTCAAGCCCGAGGAGATGGAGAAGGTTGGACTCATCAAACATACAGAGCAGGACAAAAATAAGTTTTATGACACATTTCGGGGCCGCATTATGTTTCCAATTGCGGACAGCGCGGGGCGAGTCATCGGATTTTCCGGAAGGATTTTGCCGCAGTATGACGACCTGCCTGCGCCTGCCGGCGCGAACGCAGGCGGGAAGGCAGGGAAGTACATCAATAGTCCGGAAACGATTCTCTACAACAAGTCGCGGGTTCTCTATGGGTTTGATAAAGCAAAGTTAGCCATGCGGGGCCGCGATGCCGTCATCCTGGTTGAGGGGCAGATGGACTTGCTGATGGTTCATCAAGCTGGGCAGAACTTTGCAGTGGCGGTTTCCGGCACCGCGCTGACGCGCGAGCATCTCGCGCTCCTGAAGCGGCTGACGAATAATCTCCTGCTCTCGTTTGACGCGGACAGCGCGGGACAGAGAGCCTCCGAGCGCGCGATTCGGCTTGCGCTTGCCGAAGGATTCGCGGTAAAAGTGATTGCGCTCCGCGGCGGCAAGGACCCGGCAGAACTTATTGCGGCAGACCCGGCGGCATGGGAGAGGGCGGTCTCCGGCGCAATTCATGTGATTGAGTTTTTGACAGGGGATTTGCTTTCCTCCGACGTCTCAGGACGCGAGCAAGCGCTCCGCGTAGAAAACGCCATTTTGCCGCTCATCGCTCTTCTTCAGAGTCCCGTGGAGCAATCGCACTTTCTGAAGTTCGTGGGGGAGAGGACCGGATTGCGCGAGGAAGCGCTCTGGCAGGCGTTTCGAAAAACCCAGAAGACAGTGTTTGCTTCCCCGGTTCAATCCTCCAGTCCTGCGGCGCCGGTTCGGAGCGGCGCGCCTTCCGGAGCCGCGCGCGCGGATGTAATTCTGCGAAAAATCTGGTCGCTTCTCTTTTTTGCAAAGGAGCGCGGGAAAGAAAGCGGCATTGATGATGCCGCGGCGCGCGCGCGGCTTCGCGCTATTTTGGGGGACACGCGGTCTGCGGAACGCGAAGCTGAATTTGCCCGAGAGCAAAGCGCACTCCTTTTTGAGGGCGAGGCGCTCGCGCTTGCGGGAACTCCGGAGCAGGAGATTGAGGAGCTTCTGTGCAGTATAGAGGAAGAGATGCTCGCTATTTCTTTATCCGATGCGCTGGAGCAGTTGCACCGCGCAGAGCGCGGTGGGAAACAGGAAGAAGTTGCAACGCTTCTCCAGGAATGCAAGAAACTCTCCGAGAAATTGACCGCGCTCAAGTCCGCCCGTCTTTCCCGGTAATTTGCAGGAGTTGGGTTTACCCAGCACCTTGCCTTCAACGCCCTGCGCTCCCTGCCCGTGCGTGTCTGCCTGTGCGTGCTTGCCTGCGCGCGGCGCGCAAGCAGGTACTCACGCAGACAGGTCCGCACGCAGGCGGGTGCGCGAGGGTAGGTCGGGCCCTTGGCCAGCACCAACGGAAGTTGGGGCTTGCCTTGCCAGAGGGTCTAACCTGCCTGCGCCGAGGCTTCGGCAGGCAGGCGCCCTGTGGTTAAGGTGCTGGGTTTACAGCGTGTGGAGGTCTAACCTCAACAGGAATAAGACAAGACATTGCGGTTACGGAGATTTTCGTTATACTACTGTCCATGCCTCAACCGAAAAAGCGAGTGCGGAAAGCGGGGAGAAAAGTTCCGAGCGATGTTTTGCGGAAACATACCGGGGAGCGGATGCCGCCCGCCCGAAGATTCCTTCCGGAACCGGAACTGAGACTTCCGAAAGGCAAAGAGCGCGAGGCGCGCCTCGCGCGGATTCTCGCGCGCGGCAAGGAGCGCGGTTTTGTCACCTATGACGAGATTCTCAAAGAGTTTCCGACCATTGAAGACGACATTGCTTTTCTGGATGTTTTGTACGAGCGGCTGCAGGAGGGAGGGATTGATGTGCTGGAAGGCGGGCGTTTGCTTGACAAGGAGGCGGAGAAGGAGCAGAGAAAACATGTGTATCTCGGCAAGGGGAGCGATTCTTCCTACGACTCCATTCAGATGTATCTCAAAGAAATCGGTCAGTATCCTCTGATTGGCGCAAAAGACGAGAAGGACTTGGCGAAGCGGATTGAGAAGGGCGATATGGAAGCGAAGAATCTTTTGGCGCGCGCGAATCTCCGGCTCGTGGTCTCCATTGCAAAGAGATATGTGGGGCGAAGTCCCGACCTGACGCTCCTTGATTTAATTCAGGAGGGGAATCTCGGGCTCTTCAAAGCCGTGGACAAGTTTGATTGGACAAAGGGGTATAAGTTTTCCACTTATGCGACCTGGTGGATTCGGCAGGCAATCACGCGCGCGCTTGCGGACCAGTCCCGCACCATCCGGGTTCCGGTGCATATGGTGGAGACGATTGCGAAGTACAAGCAGGTGGTGCGTCGGCTCTCGCAGGATTTGGGGCGCGAGCCGCTGCCGGGCGAGATTGCGGTTGAGATGGGGATTCCGCCGGATAAAGTGTATCAAATTGAGAAGATTGACCAAGACACGGTCTCGCTTGAGTCTCCCGTGGGAGACGAGGATGACGGCAAGAGCACGCTCGGCGATTTCATTGCGGATGACAAGATTCTTTCTCCGGACCAGGAATCCTCGCGCCGCATCCTTTCTGACCAGGTGAAGGATGTGCTCGGCGACCTCTCGGAAAAAGAGCGCAAGATTCTTGAATTGCGGCACGGGCTCACGGATGGCATCACGCATACATTGGAAGAAGTGGGGCAGAAGTTCGGCGTCACGCGCGAGCGCATCCGTCAGATTGAGGCAAAGGCGCACGAGAAGATTCGGCTGCACGAGAAGGCGAAGAAGCTCCAAGGGTATTAAATCCTTCATCTTTCATCTTTTTATCCTAACGGCTGCTACAGAGTTTTTCGAGAGCAGGAGGAGAGTTTGGCCGCAAAAAGGCGCAGCAGACAGAAGGTCTGATCGCTGCGCAGATAAGGGAAACTCTCAATGGATTTTACCGCACTGTTCTAGAAGGAATGGAATGAGTTCTTCGGGTCTCCGCTCATTTTCCGGGGCAGCAGAGTTTGGTCCGGTAAAAGCATCTTCAATGTCGTAACAGGTTGCGAGCGGAAGACTCGGATTTCTTTTCTCAATGCGGCAGATTCCTTTTGCGCGGAACGCAAAACGGGCCCCTGCAAACTCTCCGATAAAGATCTCCCCGTCTTTTTCGCTGAGGATTTTCCGTACCCGGTCTGCTTCGGGACCGTTGAGGAAGTTTGCGATTTCCTTTTTTAAGTCAAAGGGCTTCGGCGTATTGTTCGCTGTTGCATTCATCTTTCCTTTTCAGTTTTCTGGTATGAGACTATGCTCCCTTGGGGCGCGCCTGATTATGCACACGAACACATCAAGGAGCAAGGATTTCGGCTCATCATACGGGTTTTGCGTTTTGTGTCAACCCCGTTAGAAGCAGAGGCGCGCTGCGAGCCCTCGCGGCTTCTAACGGGGTCAATCCGCATGGTTTGTTATACCCCCACACTAACTTTGATGCAAAGTTGGTGTGGGGGTATACTCTCCGCATGTCTGAAGCGAGATTCAATCAACTGTACAAAAACTTGAACCCCAAACAACGCGAGGCCGTGGATGCAATAGAGGGACCGGTGATGGTGATTGCGGGTCCGGGAACGGGCAAGACCTCCATCTTGACGCTGCGGATTGCGAATATCTTGCGGAAAACCGATACGGTTCCCGACTCTATTTTGGCGCTTACCTTTACCGAGAGCGGCGCGTACTCTATGCGGCGCAAACTGGTAGAGATTATCGGTGGCGCCGCATATCGAGTCGGCATCTTCACCTTCCACGGGTTTGCGAATTACCTCATCAGAAGATACCCGGAGTCGTTCCCGCGCATCGGGGGAGGCCGACCCGCCGCTGTCCCGGACCAACTTCGGATTCTGGAAGATGTTTTTGCGCGGAATCGCTTCAGGTTTCTTCGCCCGTTCGGCGATATTTTCTACTATGTTCCCCGAGCGCTTCGCGCCATCCGCGCTCTCAAGCGCGAGAACATTTCTCCTGCCGCGTTTGAGAAAGCGCTTGCGGGGGAAGCGGGACGGCTCCGGCGCGCGCCCGAGAGGATTCATCACAGCGGTCGGTTCAAGGGGGAACTCAAAGCATCGGTGCGCGATATTCTTCGCGCAATAAAAAAGTCGCGTGAGCTCGCCGCGGTCTATCGGCAGTATGAAGCGCAGTTGGCTAAGGAACGGTTCTTTGATTTTGAGGATATGATTCTAGAGGCGATTCGCGCGCTCGCGCGCGATAAGGAATTGCTTTTGACGCTTCAGGAACAGTACCAGTATATTCTCGCGGATGAGCATCAGGATGCGAACAACGCGCAGAACCGCATCCTGGAACATTTGTGCTCGTTTGACGACTCGCCGAATCTCTTTATCGTGGGTGACGAGAAGCAGGCGATTTACCGGTTTCAGGGTGCGTCTCTGGAGAATTTTTTGTATTTCAAACGGCTGTACCCGCGCGCCCGGCTCATTGCGCTTGAGAAGAATTACCGCTCTACGCAATGTATTCTTGATGCATCCCACTCTTTGATGGGAAAAGGGAGGGTTCCGGACGCGCTTCCTTTTTCCGTGTTGCGCCCGCGCCTTGCGGCGCAGGGGGCGGGAGGGAGGCGCGATGTCCGGTTTCTTGAATTTTCTCGCTTTGATACTGAAATTGCTTTTGTTATCTCTGATATTGAAGACCGCCTGAAGCAAGGCGCCGCGCCGCGCGAGATTGCGGTTTTGGTCCGCGACAACAAGGACGCGATGCCGTTTGTAGAGGCGCTAGAGAAGACGAAGATTCCTTTCTCTGTTCTTTCTGACGAGGATATTCTGCAGGATGGAGAACTGGGGAAGCTTCTTTTTATTCTCCGCGCCGTGTCAGAGCCGGGCAATCAAAAGTTTTTTGTTGAGATGCTTCACCTTGATTTTCTGGGGGTGCGACCGCTCGCGCTCTATACCCTTCTCCAGTTCTGCCATGAGAACCGCGTTTCTCTTTTTGCGGCGCTGAAAAAGAGAGCGCTTCGCCAAAAGGCGCAGGTCGGGGAGGAGGAGCGGCTCCTCTCGCTTTTTTCCGATTTTGAGCGGTGGGCAACACTCGCGCAGAATGCGGGAGCAGGCGAGGCCGTGGAGACGATTGCGCGCGAATCAGGATTTGTGCGGCACCTCCTGTCGCGGCGCGGGTCGCTCCGCGCTCTTGAGCGGCTTGATTCGCTGTTTTCTTCTCTGAAGGAATTCGCCGCGCACGAGCGCGTGTTCCGTCTCGCTGATTTTTTGCAGGCGCTCATGCGCCTGCAGAGACACGGGCTGCGGCTCTCTGGTCGGAGCGCGCGTCCCGAGTTTTTCGACTCTATCACGGTGATGACCGCGCACCGCGCCAAAGGCCTTGAGTTTGATGTTGTGTACATCGTGAACGCGGTGGATGGGCATTGGGGCGGGAGGAGAGCGCGGACCGATTTTTACATCCCTCTCGTTGTCAGCGCGCAAAAATTACACCACACCTCCCCTCTGTCAACACCCGATGTTGACAGGGAGGAGGATAGCGAAGACGAGCGGCGGCTCTTTTATGTTGCGCTCACGCGCGCGCGAAAGGAGGTGGTGATTACCATGGCGCGCGCAAGCGAAAGCGGGAAGGTGCATCTCCCGTCTCAATTTGTGGAGGATATTGAGTCCGCGCTTCTTGTCCGCGAGGACGCGAAGAAGATTGAGGAGCGGCTTGCGAAAGCAGCGCCCCTTTACCTCCGACCGAAGATCAATGTCGGTCCCTCGGTAACTTTCAAGGAGTACCTGCGAAGAGTTTTTTTGGAGCAAGGACTGACAGTTACCGCGCTTAACAATTATCTTTCCTGCCCCTGGGAGTATTTTTTCAAGAACTTGGTTCGTTTGCCGCAGCTTCCGGAACCGTATCTCTCGTATGGAACTGCGGTACACGAAGCCCTGCGCGAGTTTTTTAACCGGTTTCGCAAAAAGAAAATAGAGAAAACAGAGTTGCTAAGGCTTTTTGACCGCGCATTGGAGAAGTCGCCGCTTCCGCTCCGCGAGTTTCGGGACTATACGCGGCGCGGGCGTGCGGCGCTCTCCGGATATTTTGACGCACGCGAAAAGAGTTTTTCCCGCGATACCCTCAATGAGTATGAGATTACCGGCGTGTTTTTGCCCTTGGATGCAAAGGCAAAATTACTTCTGCGCGGCACACTGGACAAAATGGAACGCAACCCCGATGGAACAATAACTGTTGTTGATTACAAAACCGGAAAACCAAAGAGACGCGCTGAGATTCTGGGCGGGACCAAATCCTCCGAAGGCAATATGAAGCGCCAGTTGGATTTTTACAAACTCCTTCTTCAAGGTCTGACCGCGGGTTCTTCAAGGTTCAACCTCAAATCGGGAAAGAGGTTGAACCTTGGGGAGATGACCACCGGCGTAATTGATTTTGTTGAGCCCGACGCAAAGGGAGGGTATCACCGCGAGGCGTTTGAAATTACGGACGCAGATGTCGCCGCGCTCGTTGCAGAAGTGCGGCGCGTCGGGAATGAGATTTACGATTTCGCATTCTGGGATAAGACCTGCGGAGACCGGAAGTGCGAATGGTGCCGCCTGCGGCAGACATTGAATAAGGATACCAAGGACTAACCTATGAGCTTACAAATCTAGAACGGCAGCGTGTGGGTTAAGACGGACTCCTTCTTTTCTTCCCAGAGTGCGGTGTCCAGCGGGAGTTCGCGGAGCGCTTTGCCGTCGCGAAACTTAATGTGCCCGTTTGCGCGCGCAAAGTCATAGAGTTCTTTCGTGAGCCGCACATCATCAAGACAGTACGCAACAACTTTCTGCCTTTCTCCTTTGTTCCACCAGACATTGGCGTGGATGCCGTCCCCGCTTTTTTTCCTGCCGAGGGTCGCGGAGGCAACCGCGTCCAGTCCGATGCGCCGACCCAGTTTCTTTTTGATTTCTTTCATCAGGTCTATGCTCTTTATCTTCGTAAGGTCTCCGGAGTAGTATTTGTTGAGAATCGGAGTATCAAAATGGTCCGAGTTGAAGCCGATGAGAAGGTCTGTTTTTTCCAAAATAGGCCAGAGTTTTTTCAGGTCCTCTTCAAAAAAATGCTGGTATGTGTCGGTTTCGGAATCATGGATGCAGACGCACGCCAAAGACAAAGACGCCGGGTCGTTGGAGCCGGTGTCGGTGAAGAAATTAGTTGTCTCAATATCAAAGACAATTTTCCGCATGGTGAATACCAATATACCAATTTGTACCAATATACCAATAGATACGAATACCACTCAGCTTACTGGTATCTATTCGTTGCATTGGTATCATTCGCTGATTGGTATTTCATCGGCAGATGATGCGTCTCTAGAAAGTCGCGAATCGTGATGTCTCCCATCGCAAAACCCACAAACGGCACTGGTT
>CAYJWA010000025.1:0-14572 GCA_964373775.1 uncultured Candidatus Saccharibacteria bacterium
CCCGGCATTGACGGCCGCAAGATGAGCAAAAGCTACGGCAATACCATTCCGCTCTTTGCGGAAGATAACGAGATTGAAAAGTTGGTAATGAGCATTGTCACCGATTCTTCTGGTGGGATTCCGAAAAATGTGTATGAGATTCATAAATTGTTCCGTTCCGAAAAAGAGTTAGCGACGCTGTATGCGGAAAAAGCTGGAAAGTACAAAGACCTCAAAGAAACACTGATTGCCGATATGAAAAAGTTTATTGCCCCGCTCCGCGAAAAGCGCAAGGCAATTGCGAACGACAAAAACGCCGTTCTAAAAATCTTGAAAGAAGGCGGCATCCGCGCCCGCGAGATTGCAAACAAGAAAATGGAACTCGTACGCGAGAAAATTGGAGTGAAATTATACTGAACACAAAAACGCCCCATAGAAGGCGTTTTTGTGTTGACTCGACGGGGTTCGCACCCGTTTCTCTCGGTGTCAACTCGAGTATGTTACTCCATACACCACGAGCCCTCAAGTCCACGAGTACAGTGTATCATATAGAAAAAATAGAAAAGGTCCCTTACGGGACCCTCTCTACTGACACCGAGATTTGACCCGCAGTTGCGGAGCCACACTCGAGATGCCTCCATCCTATCAGATACGCAACGCCTGTCAAATGCCACTGTGGATATCCTGAAAAGCCTATATTCGCTCTGCAATCGGTGTGAAGTTGTATTAAAATAAAAAAAAGCGCGGCTTTGTTCAAGCGCGCGCTTCGAAATGTTTGGATGAGTCCGCATGCTCATCCGATTTCAGAGGTTTTACCCGTTTGCGGTTACGGGCTTCTCGGGCGGACCCTGTCAGCCCCTTCGCTGACAGCGTAAGCTCAACCCCGCATTTGTTGTTGCTCCACTTTACTGGGGTAAAGTGGAGCGGGGGTATCAATAAATCTTTTTGCGTCGCACCCGTGCTCGTGGGTATGGTTCTTAGTGTGAGAAGAACGCCTCGGTGTAGAGCCGTTCCTCGGCGACCCCTCCGTTTCGCAATCCGCGCCAGAGGTCTCTGACAAAAGAGATTGAACCGCAGAGTAAGAACTCCGAGTCGGATATGTCTCCAACCGTTTCTAAAATAACGGGCGCGCTTATTCTCCCGCGCCGCATCTCTTTCGGAATCCGTTCTTCGCGCGTGATGAAATGGGTGACGGAGAGATTTTCGTACGCTGACTGCAGAGTATGCAGTGTCGTTGCAAAGATAAGATCCGATACGGTTCTACTGCTATCAAACAAATATATTTTTCGTTCTGGATTGTTCTGAAGCGCGTCACGGACGATGCTTTGAAACGGCGCAACACCGATACCCGCCGCGATTAAGACGAGCGTGCTCGTCTGCGATTCGCTGAAGAAATAGCCGCAGGGAAGGGATGCGGTGAGAGAATCGCCCGTTTTGAACGCGCAGAGACGATGGGAAAACTCACCCATACTCTTCACCGTGATATTGAGGGTCTGTTCAGACGGCGCGCTTGATATACTGTACGCCTTGCCTTCCGGCGTCCCCAATTCAGGAAAATATACCGTGATAAATTGACCCGGAATATAGAACGGGACCGTTCCGTCCTCCCGCAAGAGTTTCAGCGTAAAGACCGAAGGCGCTTCAGCGATTCTTTCTCGGACAACATAGCGGTCTTTCGGTTCATGAGTCGTGGGATTGTTCATAATCGCGTATCGCTTCTCGGAGGGCTTGATGACCCAGTACGGAACAGTGGTATTTCCTGTCCGGTAGTCCGCCCAGTCGTTCTATAATCGCCTCCGGCGTCATTCGTTTCGCGCGCGCGAGCGGCATGCCCCCGTTCTCTGTCGCCATCACTGACATCATTGATGTTGAAGCGATAGCGGAACCGCAACCGAATGTACGCCATTTACATTCGGTAATGCATCCGGTCTTTTTATCCACCCGTATCCACACCGCCATCATATCGCCGCAAGCGGGACTTCCGACCACGCCAATACCGTCCGCCTCATAATCTGCGTCATCAATTAAGAGATTGCGCGGATTGAAGAAGTGGTCTCGCACCGTTTGACTATAGAGCCAGTCGTCGACATCACACAGTTGTGGTTTGTTTTGCATAGTAATATGAGGTGGTTAACGCGGAAATGGTCTTCAGTCGCTCCACGATGGGCGGAAAGACGGCAAGAACATAGTCCAATTCTTCGCGCCTCGTGTGCCGCCCGAGCGAAAAGCGAATACTGCCGTGAATGAGATCTGCATTCTGACCGATGGCTCGCAAGACATGCGAGGGGCGGAGGTCAAGTGCGGAACAGGCAGAGCCGGTCGCGACCTCTATTCCTTTTTCATCAAGCATAAGAAGCATTGATTCTCCTTCTATCTTCGGGATGGTGATATGCACATTGTTGGGAAGTTTCTGTTCGGGGTGGCCGTTCACGATTGCGTCTGGAATCTGCGCTTTTAGCCTCTCAATGAAGTATCTTTGGAGCGCGCGCAGGCGGGGCGCCTCGCTCTGCCGGAGACGCTCTGCCTTTGCGAGCGCGGCGCTCATGCCGACGATGAGGGGGACGGACTCGGTTCCGGCGCGAATGCTTCGTTCTTGCCCGCCTCCGACAAGTATCGGGGCAAGCGCCGTTCCTTCGCGAACATAGAGCGCCCCCACACCTTTGGGACCATATATCTTTGAGCCGTTGATACTCAAGAGGTCCACGCCGAGCATTCTGGTATCAAGCGGGAGCAGTCCGGCGGCTTGACACGCGTCAGTATGAAGAAGGGGAAAATTTCTTAACCCGCGATAGCACTTTATCTTTGCCGCGAGCTCGGCTACCGGCATAATCGTTCCTATTTCATTGTTTGCATACATCACCGAAATCAAAATCGTTTCGCTGGTCACGAGCGACAGGCAGGCGGAGACATCTATCATCCCAGAGCGGTCAACGGGGATGACACTGACGCGAAATCCCTCCCGTTCTAGCCAGTGGACTGCTTCAAGCACTGCTTTGTGCTCAACGGCGGAGATGATAATGTGGTTGCCGCGCGCGCGATTCGCGCGCGCGGCTCCGAGAATCGCCAAATTATCCGATTCAGTTCCGGAGCCGGTAAAGATAATCTCGCGCGATTCGGCTCCAAGAACTTTTGCAATGTCCGCGCGCGCCTCGTCAATCGCCTTGCGCGCCCGGCGTCCGCTTGAATGGAGCGAAGAAGGATTTCCGTACCAGCCGTCGAAATACGGCTCCATCGCCTCAAAGACCTCCTCGTCTAGCGGCGTCGTCGCGGCATAATCCAGATACACTGTTTTGTCATTATCGTATGCCACAATAGTTCACATAGTTACTCACGCTGTTGCGCAGACCCTCAAACTCCTCATTCGTGTAAGTGACCTTGCGTTTAAACTGCGGATTGAGAATCTTGGTGGGAATAAATTTCTGGAGAAAGTAACGTTTGGCGCCTTGAATTGTTTTACCAATCTCTTCAATATCTTCGGGCGCGAGCATCCCTTTTATAACTGTTGTTCTGAATTCGTACAAAACCGGTGAGGCGATAAGCAGCCGAATACTTTCGGCAATCGCTGCCGTATCAACGGGTCGCGCAGCGATCCGGCTGTATTTCGCAAGCGGCGCCTTCACATCCATCGCGATATAATCAACGATTCTTTCCGCAATGGCTCTTTGTAAGAGGTGAGGATTGGTGCCGTTTGAATCAAGTTTGACGAGAAATCCCCGTTGTTTGACTTCGCGCATAAACCGCAACAAATCCTCTCCGTGAATGGTTGGCTCGCCGCCGGTAATGACGACTCCCTCCAGTATCTCTTTCCGCTTGTCTAAGAAGTCAAAAAACTGGCGCTCGGTTATCCGTGTCTTTACGGTTTCGTCTACCAGTTCCGGATTGTGGCAGTAGGGGCACCTCATATTGCATCCAATCGTATAGACCATACAGGCGATTCTGCCCGGATAGTCAATGAGCGTCGCCTTTTCAAGTCCGCCGAATATCATAACGATGGAGTGAATGCCGCCAGTTCGGCAGGAGCGGGAGCGGGAGCGGAGACGGAGTGGGGGTCGTACAGTTCACGAACCGCAAACTCTGCTTGCTTCCCTCTGTTCCACTGACTGACGGGGCGCAGGTAACCCACGATGCGCGAGTAGACTTCACATTCGCGCCGACAGATGGTGCAGGAGAAATGTTCGCCGGCAATATAACCATGAGCGCCGCAGACGCTGAAGGTTGGTGTGACGGTGAAATAGGGGAGGCGATAATTTTCGCAAATCTTTCGGACCAGCGTAGGGATACTGCTTGCGTCGGCAATCCGTTCGCCGAGAAAAAGATGTACGACCGTCCCACCCGTGTATTTTGTCTGGAGGTTGTCCTGGATGTTTAATGCTTCAACAATATCGTTCGTATAGTGCACGGGCAGGTGCGACGAGTTAGTGTAGAACGGTTCCGCGCCCTTTCGGTACTCCGCTTCGTTTGCAACAAGAATATCAGGGAACTTCTTTTTGTCTTTCATTGCGAGGCGGTACGAAGTGCCTTCCGCGGGAGTCGCCTCCAGGTTATATAAGTTCCCGGTCTCTTTTTGATACGCGACCAGTCGATGGCGCATATACTCCAAGACCTCCGCGGCGAATAATCTTCCTTCCTCGGTGCCGATATCTTTACCCGACAAATTGAGCGCGGCTTCGTTCATACCGACCAATCCGATCGTTGAAAAGTGGTTTTCCCAATACGCGCCATACGTTTCTTTTATCTTTCGCAGGTAAAACTTCGTATAGGGGTAAAGATTGGCGTCGGTGAATTTCTCCAACATCTTTCTCTTTATCTCCAAACTCTCTTTGGCGATGTCCATTTGATGGGCGAGAAGGGCAAAGAAATCCGCGCGTGTTTTTGCGAGGTAGCCAAGCCGCGGCATATTGATTGTCACGACACCGATAGATCCCGTCAGCGCGTTCGCGCCGAAGAGCCCGCCTCCGCGACGGCCAAGTTCCGCGAGGTCAAGCCGCAGCCGGCAACACATTGACCGCGTGTCCTCCGGCTTCATATCGGAGTTGACGAAATTGCTAAAATAAGGGACGCCGTATTTAGCGGTAATCTCCCAGAGACCGCTCAAGTTCGGATTCTCCCAATCAAAATCGCGGGTAACATTGACCGTGGGTATCGGGAAAGTAAAGACGCGCCCAGCCGCGTCTCCCGCTGCCATCACCGCGAAGAACGCGCTGTTCAACATATCCATTTCTTTCTGAAACTCGCCGTAGGTTTCTGTATGCTCCTTTCCCCCGATTATGACCGGCTGGTCTCTGAAGTTCGGCGAGGGAGTAAGGTCAAGCGTGATGTTAGAAAACGGCGTCTGAAAACCGACACGAGTCGGCACATTCATATTGAAGATGAATTCTTGCACACACTGCTTCACCTCGTTCTGCGAGAGATTATCAGAGCGGATAAATGGGGCAAGAAGCGTATCAAAGTTTGAGAATGCAATCGCGCCCGCCGCCTCGCCCTGCAGAGTGTACAGAAAGTTGACTATTTGACCAAGCGCCGTTCGGAGATGTTTTGCTGGCGCCGACTCTATCTTGTCCGAGACGCCACGAAACCCCTCTCGGAGAAGGTCCAGCAGGTCCCAGCCGACGCAATAGACCGAGAGCGTACCGAGGTCATGCAGGTGCAGATCGCCGCTTTCGTAGGCGTCTTTGATATTTTTCGGATAGATTTTATTCAGCCAGTAGGTTTTGCTCACCTCTGAAAAGATGTGGTTGTTCATTCCCTGCAAAGAATAGCCCATATTGCTGTTTTCCCTTACCTGCCAGTCAAGTTCGCCCAGATAATTGTCTACCAGCCCCAGTGATGCCGCAGTTGCAAAGGAGCGCATCTCGGCGTGCTTCTCGCGATAGAGAATATATGCCTTCGCGGTTGCGTGGAGGCCTTGTCGCATCAACTCTGCCTCAACAAGGTCTTGTATCTTTTCAACGGTGGGAAGGAGGAGTCCCTCATCCTTTTTCAATATCGCGATTTGTTCGGTAACCGCAGCGGCGATTCTTTCTGGCGTTCCAATTCCTAGTTCGCTTGCTGCACGCAACGCCTTTTCTACGGCACGGGTAATCTTCGCGGCATCAAAAGTAACAACCGACCCGTCTCGCTTTATAATCTTGTCTTTCATAACGCGCCTGTGCTATATTGATAATCGTCGAAGTATTATAATATAGATGAGTGTCTATGGGTGCAAAAAAACTGGGGAAAAGAATTCGCAATACAAAAAAGCGCATGGCGCAAGAGCGCCCCTACCCCCGTCCCTCTTGGTTGCCTCGCGCGGTCTCCGGCGAAGAGGAACTTTGTCCCGATTGCTTTAAGGTCGTCGGGGAGCGAAGTCGCTACAAACTCGTCTGTCTCCTGGGAAAAAAGAGTGAAGGGATGACCGTAGGTGCGCTCACTCAATGCCTCAAACTGAAACAGCCGACCGTCACGCACCATTTAAAAGTTCTCCGTTCCGTAGATGCGGTCGCGAGCGAACCGTCGGGCCGCGAGCGGATTTACCAACTGAATCGAACCGCGCATTGTTTTAAAGAGTGCAAGATTCCATATTGACGCACATCAAACGACCATGAAGAACATTCTTTCACTGTTGCTCGTCGCAAGTTTTGCGAGTATCGCCGTCTTTGGCGTTTTTGGTATGAATGCCGGCATGTACAATCATGATGGCGGATGTATTGCCGCAACAGTTCAAGGGGCCGACTGTCCCACGCAGAGTGATTCGTTTGAATATCTTACTTTTCATCTTGACGCTTTCAGAGAATTTTCAACGGCAACATTTGGAGAAAATATTTTGGCATCGCTTTTGGCGCTCGCATTGCTTGTAGTGGGAGCGGGCTTGGCATTGTTCCTCGGCAACCGAGCGTCTCCGCAATTAGATTTTGCCTATTCTTTATACAGACAGCGTGAGAATTCCGACTCTCCCTCAGAGCAACAACTTTTACGCTGGCTTGCACTTCACGAAAACAGCCCGTCTCGCTTTTAGGACGCCGATGTAAAACCCGTTTGCCCTCCTCCGTTAAAACTACGGACGGGCAAGTCAAACGAGTTTTGTGCCGCGCGTCCGCACACCCATTTTATCAATGGATTTTTTGTCTTTACTTTTCTCTTATGAACAAAACAACAGTAATAAGCGCAGTGGCAATAATAATTATTTTAGGAGGATTGATTTGGATTGCGAGTCCAGATGCAGGCACGAGTAACGGCGCAGCGGTCTCAACCGTCCGCAATGGAACATTCGTTGTGGAAGGAGCGAATAAGTACGACTTCGGCACAATCTCAATGGCGGCCGGGACAGTAACACGCACATTCAAACTAAGAAACACCGGCGACCAGCCGGTTATCATACAGAAAATCTACACATCATGCATGTGTACGACCGCCACCCTCTCCTTGTCCGGCAAACAATTCGGACCCTACGGCATGCCGGGACACGGAGCGATACCGTCAATAAATCAAACAATCAATCCGAATGAAGACGCAACCGTTGAAGTTGTCTTTGATCCGGCCGCCCATGGCCCCGCCGGAGTCGGTCGAATCCAAAGAACGGTAACCATTGAAAACAACGCGGGAACGCCAGTTGAGCTTCTGATTGCCGCCATCGTTACTCCTTAATCAATATGAACCCCGTTAGAAGTTCAACAGACAACAAAACGGGGACAAAACTATACAGTATGCCTAAGACAAATATAATCATAAAAAATCTCAACTATGAAAACTTCTAACGGGGTGAACAAAAAACTCGCAATTCTCATTGGAGTCGCCATTGTTCTCTTCGGAGGGGTGTTGTTGCTCAAAACAGGAAACATCGGCACAACCGTCCTCTGGAACTTGAGCGAAGGAGGTACATGGATGCTTCCGCTGGTCGGAGTGGCCGCGCTCATTGACAGCATCAATCCATGCGCGTTCGGGATTTTGCTCCTGACCATCGCCTTCCTGTTTTCCCTTCAAAAAACACGGGCAAGCATTCTGAAGATTGGTGGTGTCTACATTCTCGGACTCTTTACGGTTTATCTCCTCATTGGATTGGGCATTCTGCAAGCGCTTCATCTCTTCAATACGCCGCACTTCATGGCGAAAGTCGGGGCGGCACTTTTGGTAGCGCTCGGCGGCATTAATCTCATTAACCAATTCTTTCCGTCATTCCCGATTAAACTTCGCATTCCGCAAGCGGCGCACAACAAAATGGCGTCGCTTATGAACAAGGCATCCCTCCCCGCCGTATTCTTGCTCGGTGTACTGGTTGGACTCTGCGAATTTCCCTGCACCGGCGGACCATACTTAATGGTATTGGGGCTTCTCCACGACAAAGCGACTTATCTTTCCGGAGTCAGTTACCTTCTGTTTTACAATCTGATCTTTATTCTGCCGCTGGTAATTATTCTGCTCATAGCGAGCAACGACGCTCTGCTTGAAAAAGTAAATGCGTGGAAAAAATCAGAGACGAAACACATGCGGCTCTGGGGCGGTATTGCAATGGTCGTTCTCGGCTTAATTATGTTTGCGCTTTAAAATCACCAACTAGTATGATTAATAAACAACAATTTGAGACCCTGCTTGAAAAAGTAGGGAAGATGAAAGAGTCCGGCGCCGTTGACCTCTCAACCGAAGAGGACTTGAGCATAGCAATTATGAATCTCCTGAGCTTGGAAGAGCACTTCTTCTTCACCGGTGTGAAAACCAAAAAATCGGAATACTTTGATCTGCTCGGCGAAGTCCGCAACATGAGAAAAGAACTCTTGGCCAAGATGATGGACAGAAACGAAGGCGAAACATGGTGCATCTCAAAGCATCTGCTCGCAACCACCATGCGCCTTATTGAAGTAGGCACAAAACTCCGAGCGGACGGTAAAGCCGAGGCGGCTCAAGAAATGTTTGATCGCGCGTACAAGATGTACGGAATGTTTTGGGCGCTGCGCCTCAAATTGGTCGATGCGTCTGAATTCAAGAAAATTGCGGCGAGCGAAAAGCCATGGTCATTTGAAGATATAGTGGGCAAGCTCGTCGACTGTTGCGATGAATCCCGTTAGAAGCCGCTTCGCTACGGGAACGCAGATTATAAAACGCAGTATTCATTAAAAGTTATTGATCATGATAGGAAATGTTTTTGCTTTAGGAGCGAAGTGTTCCCTGTTTCTAACGGGATGAAAAATAAATATCTTGCTAGTATAGGTCTCGGTATTGCGGCAGTTATAGCCGTCTATCTTCTGTACCCGCAGTCGCGCGAAAATGCTGAGACAGATGCGTTTGCGCAATGCCTCGCAGATAAAGGGATAACTATGTATGGCGCCGACTGGTGCCCTCATTGCCAGAATGAGAAAAAAGCGTTCGGTGATTCCTTCCGCCTCGTTCCATATGTGGAATGCCCAGTTGACCCGCAAAAATGTCTGGCCGCAGGCATCAACGGCTATCCGACATGGGTGTTTCCCGACGGCAGAAAACTGGTGGGCGAGCAGGGACTTGAAAAGTTGTCGGAAGAAAGCGATTGTCTCTTGTCAAACATTAAAAAATAAACTCACAAATCTTTTATGGAACACGAAACACAAGGTCACAAAAAAGAAAATCTGCTTCCGGCGAGTATTCTTGTCTCAACGCTCATTCTAGCGGGAGCGTGGGTTTACACGAATGGTCCACAAGCGATTCCATCGGAATCAGCAAACATTGCGGCGAGCTCTGGAAATGTAGAGGTCTCCGCGTTGGAAGAAGCGGTTCTGCCGCGAAATGGTGTTGTATTGCCGGTTGTGTGGGGCGATCTCGGCGCAAAACTTGCGAGCGTTGGAGCGATTGACGCAGAGAGATTCAAGGCAATATACGAAAATCGCGGCGCGTTTACGGATGAATATCGCGCCTTGCTTTTCGGGACGAGTGGAGGCAAATTGAGGATTACAAAAGAAAATGCGGGCTATTTACTCAATCTTTTATGGGCGCTCGGGCTCGCGCAAAAGAATCCGATTTTGGATTCCGGTGAAATGAAAAATCCGATGTACGGCGGAGCCGGTAACTTTGCCTCAACCGCGGGGTGGACAATCGCCAAAGGAAGTCCGATGGATCCCGTTAGAGGCCGCGAGGGCTCGCAGCGACCCCCTGCCTCTAACGGGATGGACCATTATAGCAGCCACAAGTTTTTTGAGTTGACTCCGCGACAGCAATCATTGGTGGATAAGATATCAAAAGGAGTATACCGACCATGCTGCAACAATTCAACTCATTTCCCCGACTGCAATCACGGCATGGCAATGCTCGGATTATTAGAACTTATGGCTTCGCAGGGAGCAAGCGAACAAGAAATGTGGGACGCGGCGCTTACAGTGAACTCCTACTGGTTTCCCGATACCTATATCACCATCGCGGCGTATATGAAAAACAAAGGCGTTGAATGGGAAAATGTAAATTCCCAAGAGATGCTTGGTGCCAATTATTCCAGCGCGCAGGGATATGCAAGGATTGTCGCTCAGGTTACTCAACCTCAACAGCAAAGAAGTGGAAGCGGTTGCGGAGTCAGTACCGGAGAAACAGTTGCGCCACAGCGGCAACAGGGTGGGTGTGGCATATAGGATATCCACAATTCAGTGCTTGACTAATACAGTATAGTTGATCTCATTGCACAGACCGAGGCGGTGAAAAACGCGCTTTCCGGAGTCGTTTCCTTTTTTCTGGTGTTGAGCGAGCAATGGCGTCTGCGCATGATGGCGGTCTTGGGTGTCGTGTATATTGTGGAACTGCATCATGTTGCACAAGCAGTCATTGAGTGGAGCTATTATCCAGGACTCATTACCGCGATTCCGCCCGTCATCATCGGTTTCTTCTTTTGGAGAGAGCTGAAGAAAATCTATGCGTAAACCTGATGTACACATAATGTATACCTGCCCCATGCATCCGGAAATAGCGAGCGACAAGCCAGGGCTCTGCAGCGAGTGCGGAATGGCGTTGCTTCCGCAACGCAACAACCCCGCCTACGTCGAAGCTTCGGCGGGCAGGCAACAACCAACAACCAACGACCAACAAAGGCACAAGCACGAACAAGGAGGGTACACCAAGCACGCGGGACATTCCACGAATATTTTTAAGCGGAGATTTTTGGCGTCGCTTGTTTTGACGATTCCGATAGTGCTTTATTCCGAGGTGGCGCAGAAAATAGGCATTGAAATGCCTTCCTTCGGGCTTAGTGCTTCGAGCTTAGAGCTTCTGTTACCAGCTTTGCTGGGAACAGCTGTCTTTTTCTACGGCGGGTGGGTGTTCCTTATCGGCGCGTATCGGGAGTTTCAAGCGCGGCTTCCCGGTATGATGACGCTTATTGCGCTTGCGATTACCGCGGCATATGTGTTCAGCATTTTTGTTGTGCTTTCCGGCGGTACGAAGACGCTCTTTTGGGAACTCTCTACATTGATTGTTATCAAGCTTCTCGGACACTGGATTGAGATGAGGGCGGTCTCTGGAGCGCAGGGAGCACTACGCGAATTATCAAAATTGCTACCCGATAAAGCAATTTTGATAATTCGCAAATCCCCAATCACAATATCTCTCGCTTTGCGAGATCTGGCAAAGCAAGACAAATCCCAAACAAATCACAATACCAAAATCACAAACGAAGAAGGAGAAACAAAAGAAGTTCCGCTTGAGGAATTGAAAGTGGGGAACATTGTGCTGGTGGGGCCGGGGGCGAAGGTGCCGGCGGACGGAGTGATTGTAGAGGGACAGTCGGAGCTCAATGAATCACTGCTTACTGGAGAATCAAAACCAGTGGAAAAAGCCGTGGGTAACGAAGTCATTGCCGGTGCAATCAACGGCGACGGGTCGCTGGTGGTGGAGATTAAAAAAATCGGTGAAGGAACTTTTCTCTCCGGCATCAAACGGCTGGTTGCGGAAGCGCAGGCGTCCAAATCGCGCCTCCAGATGCTTGCGGACCGTGCCGCGCTTCTCCTTACGGTTATCGCAGTTATTGCGGGGGGGATTACCGTAAGCGTGTGGCTTTTCCTCGGCGCTGGTATTGTTTTCGCCATGTCGCGTCTCGTTGCCGTACTTGTGGTCGCGTGCCCGCGCGCGCTCGGTCTCGCGATTCCGCTCGTGGCATCTATCTCAACCACGAAGGGTGCGCGAAACGGGATTCTGGTCAAACAGCGGCTTGCGCTCGCGGCGGCGCGAAATATTGATACGGTGCTGTTTGATAAGACGGGGACGTTCACGAAAGGCGAGTATGGAGTTACGGATATCATTCCTGTTGAAGGAACAGAAAACGAGGTTGTTTCCCGCGCCGCATCCGTGGAGTATTTCTCCGAGCACCCAATCGCGCACGCGGTTGTGAGTGAAGCGAAACATCGGAAACTGAAACCTCTTCCCGCGGGGCGATTTGAACGGATTCCCGGAAAGGGAGCTAGAGCAATCATTGACGGTATGACCGTAAAAGTGGGGAGCTATGAACTGCTTAAAGATGATGATATCGCCGTTCCGGTGTCGGTAAAGGAAAGGGCCGCCGCGCTCGCCAAAGAAGGCAAGACCATTATTTTCGTACTCTCCGGCCGCGCGCTCTCCGGCGCACTCGCGCTTGCGGACATCATTCGTCCCGAGTCAAAAGAGGCGATTCGCGCGATTAAAAAAATGGGAGTGCGAATTGCAATGATTACCGGCGATTCGGAAGAAGTGGGGAAATGGGTTGCGCGCGAGCTTGGGCTGAACGAATATTACGCAAGGGTGCTGCCGGGAGAGAAGGCGGAGATTGTCAGGCGGATGCAAAATCCGAAGCACGAAGCACGAAATCCTAAACAATATCTAAACTCCAATTTTCAAAATTCAAAACGAAGACAGTCATTTGGAACATTTAGATTTCGAATTTGGGATTTGTTTCGAATTTCGAATTTCGGATTTCGTGCTTCCACAAAGCAGCGCGTCGCATTTGTGGGGGACGGAGTCAATGACGCTCCGGCGCTCGCGCAAGCCGACCTCGGCATCGCGATTGGCGCAGGGACCAATGTGGCGATTGAGTCCGCAGGCATCATTCTGGTCAAAAGCGACCCGCGCGACATCCCGAAAATTATCCGGCTCTCGCGGTTGACGTATCGTAAAATGATTCAGAATCTCTGGTGGGCCGCCGGGTATAACATTGTTGCGATTCCGCTTGCCGCCGACATTCTTGCCTCCCGCGGCATTTTCCTTGAGCCCGCGGTTGCCGCAGTCCTTATGTCGCTCTCTACTGTGATTGTCGCGGTCAACGCCCTGTTGCTTCGCCGAAGTGCGCTTTGAAGGTTCTCGTATTCTACGCATCATTATCAACATTCCAATATTCTCAAGAATGTTGGAATGTGGTAGCATCGGAGGTATGGCAGGAAAGAAATTGCTGAAAACGGCGCGGCAGATTGAACGGCACTTGAAAGGAGTTGCGAATCATCGGCGCATTGAAATTCTGTGGTTGATTGAAGGAACCGATGAGATGTCAGTTGAAGATCTCAGCACACAATTGAACTGTAATTTTAAGACGGTTTCTGAACATACACGGCGACTCGTTCACGCAGGTCTCGTGGACAAAAAGTATCACGGTCGCAAAGTTTTGCACCGTCTTTCTCCATACGGAGAAATTCTTTGTCGCTTCATACGAACATTCCAACATTCTTGAGAATGTTGGAATGTTCGTATTGGGGGCAAGGCAGAAGAAATGAATTCGCTTTATCATCATTGTGCGAAGCGAAGCGGCAAAATGAATACGCAGACGGTGTTAGTCGGCGTTTTAAAGAGCAAGCGGGATTTGCGTTTGTTGCTTCAGGAGCATTGGTATCGGATTCCGGCCGCATTTTTTCCCAAGCGCGCGTTTACGCACATCGCATTCTATCAGCCCGCGGTTTTCGGGAGGCGCGGCAAGCGTATTGCGTATGTCGCGCGCGTTGCGGGAAAGGAAAAGCGCCGGCGGGTAGAACTTCTGCCTTACGAGCCGGAACACCCACGCGCGCAGGATGAGTATGTGAAGATTACTTTCCGTAGCGTGAAGCATTTGGCGGAGCCGATTAGAAATATCATTCCGCGCCGCGTGTCTTTTGGTTTTACCACGATGCGCGCGCTTACATCCGCGCGCGATATTTTGGAACTTTACGGCGTGCCGAAAACAGAACAGATTCTTGCGAAGCGGCTTCTCGCGCGCGGTATCAAAACAGCGCCGGAGCGCACGGTCAGCGAGCGCGGAAACCGCTGCCGCATTGATCTGGCGGTTTCTTGCGCGGACGGCGCGCTCGCGATTGAGTGCGACAACGCCAAAGCCCACGCCTCTTTGTTGCAGAGGCAAAGAGATGAACAGAAAGACCGCTTTCTTTCGCGACTCGGCTGGCGCGTTCTGCGCTTTACGGAAGAAGATGTTATCGAGCGACTGGACTGGTGCGTCGCGCGCGTGCAAAAAGAAGCCCGCTCTCTTGGCGGAATCATCCCCACTGGCAACATCGGGTGTTGACAGAGGACAAATTACACCACACCTCCCCTCTGTCAACACCCGATGTTGACAGGGTGGGGATGTGGTGTAATTTGTTTGGGTAATTACAGCGCAGTCACGGAGCAATCACAGCGCAATCACGGAGCAAAGAGATTCGCAGGCGTGGTATTGGGGGAG
>CAYJWA010000026.1:0-13750 GCA_964373775.1 uncultured Candidatus Saccharibacteria bacterium
CCCGCAACCGCAATCATCAGTGCGTTGTCCGTGGCAAGTTCTGGTTCAGGAATATACAGAAACTTATCTTGTAGCGAATACTTACGGCCGTAAGTATTCGCTAAATCTTCAAAGGCGCGGCGGATATGCGTATTGGCAATAACGCCGCCGCCGATGAGAAGGGTTTTGGCGCCGTATTCTTCAATCGCTCTTTTTGTTTTTGCAATAAGGACTTCTGTAACGGCGTCTTCAAACTCTCTTGCAATCTCCATTCGGAGACGCAGATTGTCGCTGATAGAAAACGCTGATTCACGCGGGTACCTTTCTCGTCTCTCCTTTTCCAATTTTTTAAGCAGATAGAGGACGGCAGTCTTGATACCAGAGAAAGAAAAATCCAAGTCGCCGGAGTGAAGCATTGGTCTCGGCAAAACAAGGTCCGACCTTTTTTCCGATTTCAAGGTCGGACCTTGTTTTGCTCTGCGCACCTCTTCGGCGAGGCGGGAAATCTCTGGCCCGCCCGGATAGGGAAGTCCTAAAAGCCTTGCCACCTTATCGAATGCCTCTCCCACGGCATCATCCCGTGTCTCGCCGATTATCTCATAGTCGAATTGTTTTTTGACGAGTACCAGTTCCGTATGACCCCCCGAGATGAGCAGAGCAAGCGCGGGATAGCTTATAGCTTTTAGCTGATAGCTTGTAGGATTCTTGTTTGTGATTTGTGATCTGTGATTTGGGATTTGTTTGTCTCGCTTTGCGAGATCCCGCGAAGCGGGAGAATTTGGTGTTTGGTTATTGGAGTTTTCCTCAGCGCGTAAGAGCGCGCTGAAGATGTGTCCTTCCATATGATTGACCGGTACCACCGGAATCTCCCACGCAAGCGAAAGCGCCTTCGCAAAGTTGACCCCGGTCCAGAGGCACGGTTCAAGCCCGGGACCAACCGTTACCGCGATGGCGTCAATGGACGGTTTCGGAATGGTCGGAATAAACTCTAAAAATTGCTCCAGCAGTTCAGGTTCGCGCGCAAGAATAGCGTTTAGCGTGTAGCGTTTAGCGTTTAGAATTTCTGATTTAAGCTTTGGAATTTGTTTAGGATTTTGCCTGCCCGCCGACCTGCCCGTTCGTCTGCCTGTGCGACGCACGCAGACAGGCGGAACGCAGGCGGGAGCTCCGGCGCAGGCGGGGATTTCGTGTTTCGGATTTCCGAAACTTGCTTCTTCAAGTGCGGTTCGGAAAAGCGGAATCAAATTTTTGCTATGCTCTCGCTTCGCAAGATTGGGAAAGACGCCGCCATACTCCCTGTGAAGTTTAACCTGCGAGAGTATTTTATTCGCCAGCACAGTTATATCGCTTCTGCTCCGACCCTCAGTCAATGAGAGCGCGGTCTCGTCACAACTGGTTTCTATGCCGAGGATAATCATAAAACCCCCTATTCGCTACCTTTTAATTTGCGGTACCAGCGCCGCCCTTCGTTCGCATCGCCGCCTTTCTCGGTTTCAGAAAGAGAACCTCCGTCTTCATCTTCTGCTGCATCACGGGGGACTACAAGAAAGCCGCCGGACTGGAGGGTCCAAAGTTTTTTATAGAGTCCGCCCTCGCGAGCGAGCAATTCATCATGAGTGCCGCTCTCCACAATAACGCCCTTATCCAAAACCACAATGCGGTTCATCTTCCGAATCGTGGAAAGGCGGTGCGCGATAACAATAACGGTTTTATTCTTCATCAATGTATCTAGAGCATCCTGGATGAGCAGCTCGGAATGAGAATCCAAACTAGAGGTTGCTTCGTCCAAGATAAGGATAGGCGCGTTTTTGAGAATAGCCCGCGCAATCGCGACCCGCTGCCGTTCTCCGCCGGAGAGTTTGATGCCGCGCTCGCCGACATAGGTGTTGAACTGGAGCGGGAGATTTCCCACGAATTCATCGCAGTGCGCGAGCGCAGCGGCGCGCACCACCTCCTCATCACTTGCGCCCTTGCTCCCGTAGCGGATATTTTCCATGAGAGTACGGTGAAAGAGAAGCGTATCCTGCGGCACGAGCGCGATGTTTTTCCGGAGGCTGTTGAGCGTGACGCTCGCAAGGTCGGCACCATCAATCGAAATAACGCCCTGTGCCGGCTCGTGGAGACGGAGGAGGAGCTTGACGATAGTTGACTTGCCTGCGCCCGACGGTCCGACAAGAGCTACCTTCTCGCCCGGAGCGATGGTCAGATTGAAGTGTTTCAAAACTCCCCGCGTCTGGTTGAAGCTAAACGAAACATCTCTGAACTCAACCGCGCCCTTTCGCACCGTGAGTTCGACCGCGTTCCGCAGGTCCCGTATTTCATGCGGGAGAAGCATAATCTCCACCATCTCTTTTGCATCCGCATAACTTTCATAGAGGTCCCGCACCACGCGGCTAAACTCCCACAAGCGGTGGGTAAGCCCCAGGATATATGCCTGGAGGAGCACGAAGAAACCAACGGTGATGAGATTTTCCTGCCAGAAACCAATCGCGAGATAGAAGATGAAGAATTCAATGAAAAAGATGAGGAAGACCTGTCCGGCTTCCACCAGGGCCGAGAGGTCAAGCGAAGTTCTATGCGCCTTCGCCTGCGCCGCGGTGACTGACCTAAATCGCCGCGATTCATCCGGAAAGCGCGTAAAAAGCTGAACCGAACTGTGATTGGTAATGGTATCCGCAAGAACGCCGGTCGTGCGCGAGTCCGCTTCTGCCACGCGGATATCGTAAGGAAGCTTCCAGAGAGATACCAGATAATTAAAGAGCAAAAAGAGGAGCGCCCAGCCAAGCATAACAATCGCAACAATCGGCTTGAAGAGATACAGAACAATGCCGACACCCGCCATCTTTACCAAGAGGGGAATCACATTCCAAATCACCTTATCCGCGAGGCGGTCAAAAGCGCGGGCAAAGCGGTTCACCCGTTGAACCAGCGAACCAGTAAAATTATTGCTGAAAAACGAGTCGGAGTGTCCGAGGAGATAATCAAACGCCTGCTGGCGGAGCGTTGCGGCCACCTGGGTGATAAAACGATTATCTACAAATGTGGCAATGCGATAGAAGAGCCATACCAATCCGTTCAATCCGAGAATTGAAAAGATGATGCCAAGCAAGATGGGGGCTGTTGCGGCTTTGTCGGATGAAGCAATGAGCGCGTCAAAGAATCTCTTGTAAAAAAGCGGCGTGATGACCTCAACGATATTGACCGCGATAATGGACGCCACCAGCGCAAAAAGAAGCGGTTGGCAGAGGCGCGCTCCTTTCCAAAACGCTCGGAGCACATGCGGGAGCCGGATTGTGGGATAGATAATTTTTTCCATAGATGAAAGGTTACACCGGCTCAGCGGCTCGCCGTTGAGCTGTTTTGCTTGTATGACCCTATCGGGAGTCGCACCCGAATTTGCGCCTTGAAAGAGCGCTGTCCTAACTGTTAGACGATAGGGCCCTAAAACATTTGCGAAGCAAATGTTCGGAGGAAACTATAGCATTTTTTGAGATTTTCGCAAAAAGTGCTAGGATACTGAATACGGGAAGGGTACCGAAGCGGTCATAACGGCACCGACTCGAAATCGGTTGTGGGCGCAAGTCCAACGTGGGTTCGAATCCCACCCCTTCCGCTTATTTGAAGGTAAATACGGGCGGTTAGCTCATTTAGCAGAGCGCCTCGTTGACGTCGAGGAGGCAATAGGTGCAATTCCTATACCGCCCACTTTATTAGATGAACATACCAATATACGAATTATGCGAATATACCTAGTCCGACCGTTGGTCGAACGGTCTAGGACGAATGGCTACGAATAAAATACCCTGCGCTCCCTGCCTACGCCCCAACTTCGCCAAGGCTACGATGGACACGCGAGACTTCGGCAGGCAGGCGCGCAGGGTCAAATCGGGGCGACCCGCAGGGTTAATGCCCTGCGGTGTCGCTCTCAAGCTTTACTAAATCACTTGGCAGAGTTCGCCGCGGCGGATTAAGCCTGTCAACACCCGATGTTGACAGAGCAGAGATAGAGTGTGGTGTAATTTTTCCCCTGTCAACATCGGGTGTTGACGGAGAGGGGATGTGGTGTAATTTTTCAATCCGGGAGCTTTCGCTTTCAAGCCGTCCGCCGGTCGCGGCGGACGACTATATCTTGTCTCACTTGACGTGCAGATACAGGTAAATATCTTCCAGCGCTTTGACGGCATCTCCGGCCGCGATGTTGTTCTGATGGTAGAGGCCGTCGGTGCAATCCCCAGCCGCCCATACCCCTTCTTCCGAGGTTCTCTGATTCCGGGGGTCAACGACTATCTGATTGTATTGGTCAAGCTCTACTAACCCTTTCACAAACTCTGTTGACGGAACCGAGCCGATTTCAACGAAGACGCCCTGCACGGCAAGTTCTTTTTTCTCCCCGCTGTCTTTCATTTTGTAGGTGATGCCGGTTACGGTTTTTTCTCCGCGCACCTCCAAGATTTCAACGCCCAGCACCGCGTGCATCTTGGGATTCTGCAGAACTTTCTGCACGGTTTCTGGGTCTGCCTTAAACTCGTCCCCGCGATGGAGAAGCGTTACGTTTTTGCAGTAGGCGAGAAGCTGTGCAGCGGTCTCAAAACCGGCGTTTCCCCCGCCGACCACAGCGACATCCATGTCGGCAAACAGGGGTCCGTCGCAGGATGCGCAGTAGGTGATACCCTTGTGTTCCAGCCGTTCCGCGCCCGGAACCGCAAGCTTGCGCCGGTGGCTCCCCGCGGTAATTAACACTGTCTTGGCGTTGTATTCCCCCGCGTTCGTCTTGATAGCAAAACTCCGCTCGGCTTTCTCTGCTCGGTCATTGATAATTGGTAATTGATAATTGGTAATTTTCTGCACCTCTTCTTCTTTAACATCCACCATATGTCCTGCGTACGCTTGCAGGTGTTTCTTCAGCATCTCGGCAAGTCCACTGCCGCTGACGGAAATCGTACCGATCCAGTTCTGAATATCAGGAGAGACCAAACTTTGTCCGCCCCACTCCTTGGCAATAAAAATAGTGCGCAGCCGTTTTCTAGATGCGTATACGCCCGCGGCAACGCCCGCGGGTCCGCCGCCGATAATTGCGAGATCATACATAAAAAGCTTTTAGCGATTAGCGCATAGCGATTAGTATAACACAACAAAAAAGCCGTCCTCACGAAACGCTAAACGCGGTACGCTAAACGCTACTTTTTTGCGCGGCGCAAAAAAGCGGGAACTGCTCCCCAGTCGTCATCACTGTCGGTAAGAACTTTCTTTTCTTCAGACGGTTTGAGCGGCTCTTTTCCGGACGGCATAATCGTATTGAAGGTCTTTCCCTTATCGCTTTCCAGCTTTTCCGAGAAAAGCGGCTTGGCGCGGAGCGCCGAATCAGGAAATCCGGACGCAATCACTGTAATTTTGAGCTCGCCCTTCTTGAGTTTATCGTCCTTAATGGTTCCAAAAATCACTTTGGCGTTCGGGTCAATGGACTCTGTGATAATCTTCGCCGCGTCCTGAATCTCAAACATAGTGAGGTCGTCTCCGCCTGCAATGGAGAAGAGTACGCCTTTTGCGCCGTTAATGGAAAGTTCCAAAAGGGGAGAGTTAATCGCGGTCTTTGCCGCCTCTTCGGCGCGTTTCTCGCCCGTGGCAGTGCCGATACCCATTAACGCAGAGCCAGCGTTTTCAAGCACGGCGCGGATGTCCGCAAAATCAAGATTGATGATGCCCGGAGTCGTGATGAGGTCTGAAATGCCTTCAACCGCTTGCCGTAAAATCTCGTCGCACATCGCGAACGCGGCCTTTGCCGTGGTCTCTTTGGAAACAGTTGCAAGCAAACGGTCATTCGGCACCACAATAATCGCGTCTACCACTTTTCGCAGGTCTTCAAGTCCCTGTTCCGCAATGCGCAGCCGCTGCGCTCCTTCAAAAAAGAATGGTTTAGTCGTTACCGCAACCGTGAGCGCGCCCAGTTCCTTCGCGGTCTTCGCCACAATCGGCGCCGCGCCAGTAAAGGTGCCGCCGCCTTCGCCTCCTGCAATGAAGACCATATCCGCGCCTTTGAGCGTCTCTTGCAGTTCCTCGCGCGTTTCTTCCGCGGCGCGCTTGCCGAGTTCCGGGTTCATGCCGGTGCCGAGTCCCCGCGTCAGATTTTTTCCGACATGAATCTTTTTCTTGGCGAGCGTGTTGTGGAGGTCCTGCGCGTCTGTATTGACCGCAATGAACTCAACCCCCTTGACTTTGGAGTTAATCATGTGGTTGAGCGCATTCTTGCCGCTTCCACCGACTCCGAAGACCTTAATCCGCGCAAACGCTTCAACTTCAGGGGTTATTTGTGGCATGGCTGATTTTTAAGGAGTGAAACGACTATCCTAAACCCGTTCGGGACGGACTAGGGTAAAAATCGCCACCCCGTGTAATAAGACTTTTGGTAAGCAAGAACTAACTCAAAAATACCGCTTGTTATCGTGAGTATTTCTGATATAAACCGTTTATTACACGGGGTCATCAAAAACACACTCCGCTTCTTTCCGTTGTTTTGTATGATATACCAACCGCAAAAACTGTCAAAAAAGTAAAGGGTTGACAATTAGCTTAGAGATGTTTGAGTTATTATGCGAGAAACAAAGGGAATGATATCGTTTCATTCCTCAAAAAGAAGAAAGTATCGCACGGAAGATAAGGGGAGTGGAAAAAACAGAGAAGGAAGAAAAGAGAGAAAGATTGTTCCGTGTCAGTTCAGTGGTTTCAGGGAAGAAATTGGCGAAGCAAGTTGAGCAAATTATTTTTCGTTTTTTTCACCAGCTTCATTCCGGTAATCACTTCTTCCTCCGCATTTGAAAGCCCCATAATACACAGCCCGTAAGCGACTGACCACGACGCGTCTCTGATCTGCCCCTGGAGCGTATCGCCGAAAGAGACCTGCGCCACGCGAGAGGGGAGTCGGAGCGAAACCTTTGCCAAGTCCCCTATGGTCTCAATCGCAGAACCGCCGCCCGTGAGAATGATGCCCGCGGGAAGCAATCCATTTCTCCCGATTTTTTTCAGGTGCGCCTCTATCAGTTCAAAAATGTCGGAGAGGCGCGCCGCGATTATCTCCTCGAGCCGTTTGCGCGAATAACTCGCGCCGACAAGGGAACCGCGTTTTATCTCCTCTGCTTCGTCTAGGGGAATGCGCAGACCCAAGGCGATGTCGTTCGTAATGTCGCTGGAACCGTACGGAAAGACCTCAAGCGAAACCGGCAGATTGTTTTCATACACCACAATGGAGACGGTTTCTGATCCAATGTTTGCGAGCACCGCGCCCGCCATCTTCTGTTGCTTTGTCAGAGTGACCAAGCTCGCCGCAATAGGGGAGGCTGCGATATCCTCAACTTCAATACCTACCCCCTGAATGGTTTCCAGCAGGTCATTCACATGGTGCTCAAAACAGGTGACGAAGAGCGTCTTTACCTCCAACTTGCCTCCGGTGAGCCCTTCAGGTCTTCCCAGAGTGGGTTTGCCGTCAACCTTGAACGAAAGGGGAATGGTGTGAATTATTTTTCGGTTGACTGCGTGTGTTGGCGGAATAGTATCCCGGCTTACTTCCATGGCTTTCTTGACATCCAGTTCCGTGATCTCCGAATCCGCGCGGGAGATGACCACGGACCCAACCGAGGAGACGCTCCCCAGCCCAATGCCGCCGACGGCGGCAAGAGCGCTCTGAATCTTTATACCCGCGGCTTTTTCCGCCTGCGCGAGCGCCTGCTTTACGCTTTTCACCGCATCTCGTTGATTCAAAATATAGCCGTGCCGAAGTCCCCGCGACTCCGCGTAGCCGACCCCGATGACGCGCGGCGCTTCCCGTCCGTCCTCGCGCAGGTTCTCCGCAACCACTACCTTGACTTGGTAGGTTCCGATGTCTATGCCGACGGCGATAGTGCGAGACATAAAAACACAAGCACCAAATCACAAGCACCAAATTACAAACAATACCCAATATACAAAGCCCGAAATACTCAAACAAAGATTTCTCGTTTGGAGTTTTTGAGATTGGAATTTGTTTGTGATTTGTGATTGGTAATTTGGAATTTGCGAAAATTCAGATATTAAATTTCTTCCTGAATGTTCGCTCTTGTGCCTCCATTCTACTCCCATGCCCCATTCCTTTCAAATGCAAGAAACCGTGGATAAACAGGAAAAGCAGAAAATCCGGAAAGGGGTTGTTGAATCTGACGGCCTCGCGCCGCGCGACCGCAGGCGCAACAAAAATCTCCCCTTCGGTTTCTGAAAGAGGGAAGCTTAGTATGTCTGTGGGTCCATCTATCTTCCGATACGCGCGGTTTAATCGCCGCATATTGGCGGCATTCGTGAAAACAATGCTCAATCTGTAATGTTTGCCGAGCACGGCATCCTTGAGCCGCGTCAAAACAACCTTCCTAACGGGAGGCTTTTTGCTGTTTTGAATGGAAAGTGATACATCGGGCACGCCAATTGATACTTGAAAATTATTTTTTGGCAGCCGGTAACTTTCCCATCCTCGCAAGTTTTTCCCGCTCCGCGACTCGGTGGAGGTAAGTCAGTTTTGACTGCTTTCGTTTAAAGAGGGACGGGGTGCGCGCGTAGTACCGATTGGCGCGCACTCTGTTGAGTACGCCCGAACTCTGCACCCGTTTTGAAAAACGGCGCAAAGCGCTTACATTGCTCTCGCTTTGCGTTTTCTGGACTTCAACAACGATAACCATAGTACGGTACAGCCTACTACAGCCGCCCGAAAGATGCAATATCAAATCTCGAATACCAAATATCGAAAAATATCAAATACCGAGCAAGAAAATTGAAACCGCCCTTTTCTCTGTTTCATAGTAGATACGCTTAACGAATAGCGGTAGATACACTTGACGAATGGTGCACACGAATTTTAGGAAGGCGCACACGAATGGGGGATACCCTGCGCTTCCTGCCTACGCCGAGGATTCGGCAGGCAGGCGCGCAGGGTCAAATCGGGGCGACCCGCAGGGTTAATGCCCTGCGGTGTCGCTCTCAAGCCTTACTTTTTTTCGAGATTTTTCGATATTCGAAATTAAGTATTCACGATTTCTTACGCAAGCTTCAATTTCTTCAAGTATGCCGGCAGTTCTACAATCTTGACTGTCTCCTGCGCCCGCGTCTCGTTATTTCGCACAATAACCGATTCCTCCAGCGCCTCCTTCTGTCCCATGATGAGCGAGTAGGGAACTTTGATATTTTCCGCAGTCGCAAGTTGTGTGGAAAGCTTATCGCGCGAAAGCGCCTGATACAAGGGAATCCCCGCCAGACGGAGTGTCTCCACGACTTTCAGGCTTTGCATCTTCGCGTCAAAACCGAGCTGTAGAAAAAAGATGCGCGGTTTCTTCACGCGGATGCCGCGTCTTCCTTTTTCCCTCTTTGCGGGACGGGAAAGGAAAAGAGTCATCCCGATTGCCGGCATATCCTTCTTGAAGCCGACCTTCCGCGCGAGCATGTTGTACCGGAAGCCGAAGCACAACCGTTCTCCCGCATCTCCTCCCTTCGTATTATCAGCATCCCGTATTTCAAAAAGGGTTTCTCCGGTAAAAGATCTTCCGCCGACCAGGCAGTGGTCAAGACGATAGGAAATCCCAAGCGCCTCCAGATATTCCAGCACCTCCCGGAAATGGAGGCGGCTCGCTTCCGAGAGAAACTCTATCGCCTTTGGCGCCTCTGCTTTGAGCGGTTTGCACTTCTCATGGAGGCAGGAAAGCGCGCGGAGCGGATCTCGCCGCAGAGCCGCGCGGCATTGCGGGGGAAGCAACGAGATGTTTCTCCGATAATATCCCGCGAGTTCGCGGGTAAATTTAAGCAACGACTCTTTGTCCCCTACGGTGTTTATAGAGAGAAACAGATTTTTGTGTCCTTCCTTCTGAAGTATTGTCCAGGCCGTTTTGAGAAGAAGCGCCTCCGCAATGCTCCTTCCCGAACCGATAATGTCCAAAAAGATATGCTTCACCCGCTCGCCGTTTTTTCTCGGAGAAGCGCTGGGAAACGTTTCTTCTCCGTAGAGCAAAATCGGCAAAGGTCCGTCGGTAGCATTTTTCTCAAGACACAGTCGCAAAAGCGCCACTTTTTGCTCTATGAGGGAGACGAGCGTATTTTCGGGGACGATTTCTCGCGCGTCAATCTCGGCAAGCGAGCGCGCTCGCTCGCGGTCCTCCTTGTTGATAGAAAGAAAGGAGGAAAGAGGCGTAAAACCGTAGTAAAAAGCCACCTCTGCAACGCGATCAACATCTGGAAATGTCACATATTCCGTTTTTTTCGGAGCGGGTTTCCGCTGCCGAAACCTTGCAGACGCTGTCGTTTTGAGCTTAGCGGGAGGCATAATGTTTCGCGGAACCGATAACAAATCCCTATATCACTGAAAAACTGAAGCACCTTCCAGCAAATTTTCTTCCCCCCTGCTATTCAGTTTGCGGGGTGGACCATATTCCAGGGAACAGACTGATTTCTCCGATCGGGAAAAGCTGCACCAGAGGGCGCCCAACAATAAGGTTCCGCTTGAGCGGTCCCCACAGCCGCGAGTCAGCGCTCTGGTCGCGGTTGTCGCCGAGCACAAAGTATTCATCATCCGCCAGCGTTACCGTTTGTTCCGCCCGCCTTCCGCTTGAGGCGAATGTTCCCTGTGTCCAGACAAACCCTCCGGGATGCAGACGGTTTTTCACGGTAATCGCATCGTCTTTTATCTCAATCGTCTCGCCCGGAAGACCCGCGACGCGCTTGATGAGAAACTTTTTTGGTTCCAGTGGGAAGCGGAAGACCACCACATCTCCCCGCTTTGGCGGTTCAAAGCGGTAGCTTACTTCGTCAATGATGAGATAATCCCCGCTGTCAAAAGTCGGCACCATGGAAGCGCCGGAAACCACAAAGGGCTGGGCAATGAAGAAACGGACCGGAAGCACAACGAGCGCCGCCAGAAACGCAAAGCGGATAAAATCCCACCACGATTCCGTCTCTCCGTGCTCTGCTTCGCGCATAGTGAAGTATATTGTAGTACACCCGAGTACTTTACACAAACACAATGCAGTTTTGTGCCGGGGCGAAATGTGATACCATTCTGGAAAACACAAAGCACAGAACGCCCACCCTTCGGGGGATCTCCCGAAGGGAGACAAAAATCCAAACGGAGAAGTCCACTTTGTGTTTTGAAATTTTGTACTTTGTTTGGGTATTAGGCGGCTTGTGTTTTGTGCAGTTTTCAAAATATGCAATATTTTGCTGTTGGTTTGGGCAATCCCGGAGGAGAATACGAGAACACCCGCCACAATACGGGGGCGCGCGTCTTGGAGATGTTTCGGCAATCAGCAAGGTTCCCAGAGTGGAAAGAGGACGCACAGAAAAAAGCATTGGTTTCAGAGGGAAAAGTAGGGAAGCGGAAAGTGTTGCTCATCTTTCCGCAAACATTTATGAACAAGTCAGGAGACGCCGTCAGGCAGATTGAAGATTTAAGATTAAAGGTTAAAGACAAGAAAAAGGAAATTGAGAATCTGGCGATTATTCACGACGACTTGGACATTTCGCTGGGTTCTTACAAACTCTCGTTCAACAAAAGCTCTGGCGGGCACAAGGGTGTGGAGTCAGTGATTCGCGCGCTCAAAACGCAAGCATTCGCGCGCATCCGCGTTGGAATTTCTCCCGTTACTTCCACGGGAGCAATAAAAAAACCAAAAGGGGAGACGGCGGTGGAAAAACATATTCTCGGAGAGTTTTCTGCTGCTGAACTCGCGACACTCAAAAAACTCTTCCCGCGCATTGTGGAGACGCTCTCGCGTCTCGTGAGCGAAGGGCGCGAAAAAGCAATGTCAATGCGTTACTAAATCCTCATAACTCTTCCAAATAAGAGCGATCGCTCTTATTTGGCATAATTCAAGGAACAGAAGCTGGAAGGAGGGAAAAGGAGGGAAGCGGCTCCACCCGATGTTATTTCTCCGTAAGCGCGAATGGAGCATATCAAAGCAGTTGACAAGTGAATATAGAGTGTGCTAATATACCCGTCAGTTAAAGCGGCTCAATGAGCCCGTGTGGCGCTCTTTGAGAACTTCATATTTAGAGAAACCGAAACAGAAAGAAACTCAGCAAATCCTGCTTCGCATACAGCTACGCAGGACAAAGCAGAAAGGAAAGTTATGATAAAACTATTAGAGTGGCCGTGGTCCCTGATTCCAGCGACTGCGATCTTCTTCACCGTTAGCGCCATCATTTCCGCAATCGTGGGTTGGCGCGACAGACAGCGGCTCGCGAATGCGGCTCTCGGTGCCCCCTCAGGAGGAGGCGCTGGCGCAGGCGGAACCGGAAGCGGGCAGCCGCCGACTGTGGCAGAGCAACCTCCCCCTGGGAGATTTGAGAGAGCAAGGCAATGGTTGAAGAAATGGTTGGAGAAAGAGAATCTCTGGAAGAATTGGCTGGCGTTTCCAGTCATCATGATAGGAATAATCTCCATCATCTCATTCATCGTTGCTCTTGCCTTTCCGAAACTCCAGATTAGTGACGATTATTCGCTTCGCCCGTGGCTCCCGGTGTTCTTTTGTCTTACGGCGTGGTTGTTTAGCCAAAAGGAGAATGTGGAACCCGATCAGGCGGGATTGAAGAAATTCTTTGGGAAGATTATCCAGAAAGTCGGTGAAGGACCATCTCTTGTGCCGCCGTGGCTTTTCACTCTTACCCGATATCCGCTTCTACAGTTTGATATCCAGATAGGAGCAAAGGAGACAAAGTCAACGCTTCGGTTGCTTCAGAATGTGGTTTCACAAGAAGCTCTGGAAAGTTGTCAAACATCGCTAGACGAGCCATTGGAGGTCAATTTTGCTCCTCCGGAGCAAGCCAAGTGGACGCTGGACTACCTTGAAGAGGAGGCAATCGCAAAGGGAAATGATACGGTACGAAAAAGAGTAAGACAACGTGAGTTAACCTACGCAAAAGACCCGATGAACTCACGCCTCACCGCGAAGATGAGAGTCACCTTTGTGGTCAGGATTGACGCGGAACGTCTTGACGACTTCGCGCGCAACATTGTAACTCCGGAGCGGGCGATTTTGGAACTCAACGAGCTTGGCCGGGCGATTGTGGGTCGCTGGTGCGGAAAAAGAACCGCTGCCTTCGTATCAAGAAATATCGGCTTGTTAGGGCGAGAGGTTCTGTATCATGCTGAAGACCTTGTTGGTGAATCTAATCCAACGCAGCTCCTCTTAACGCAAGAGACAGAAAAACTAGTGACAGAAGATCAAATCCTGCCGAAAGAAAAGGAGACGAAGGAGACGAAAGGGCAAAAGATAGAGAAGTATGTACGGCGCAAACGGGAAAATGTAAATAAAAAACCCTGGGGACTGGACATCGTGAGAACCGAGGTGCACGCCCTGGGTCTGCCCGAAGCGGTGAATACCGCTGTCGCCGATATAGCCAAATCCCGCGCCGAAGCCACAGCACAGTCAAATCGTGCCGATGGCGAGAAAGCAGAACGCGCTAAGAAGGGAATCGGCGATGCTCGGGCCGTCCGAGCAATGAACCTCGCCTCTGCTTCGGAGTCAGGAAAGTTCAATGTCGCCATGAAGGCAGCTGTGGATATGGTGCAAAAAGGAAATGTGGTCTTCAGCGGCGACAATCCAGTTGCGGTCGCAACCGCGCAGATCAAAGCAGCGGTTGATGCGTATCAACCGCCGAAGGCGCAACCGCCGTCATCACAAAATCAACCGCCGAAAGGAGGGTCAAAATGATAGAGTTCATGATTGTTGCTGTGGTTGTAGCGCTGCTCGTCTTGCGCGCGTTGTACCGC